>JACNJZ010000114.1 GCA_014382295.1 Candidatus Desulfobia pelagia
AATTGATGGCGTCGTAAAAAGTCCGATCTACTGCGTTGTAGCAATTTTTCAGGCACTCGGCATACCACATGTATGGCCTCGCACCTGAAAAATTGCTACGCCTTGTATATCAAACTTTTTACTTAGCCATCCCGAGACTTTTTACGAGATTGTCTTCTTTAATTTCACTACAGGGGAGGCAAAAAGAGAGAGACTGTTTTGCGACGGAAACAGATAAAAACGGGGATGGAATGCAGCGTGAACAAAAAAAAAGTTCAGACACCGGGCCTTTCCTGCGGGATACCGGGAAAGGCCCGAAATGAAAGTGTGGACTCAAAAAACAGTATCAGGGGCGTATTTCGGCAATAGGACCTTCATAAACAACAGGTATAATACCACGGTTGGAAAGAACACGGGCAGGCAAATCCTGGATTCGAGCCATGAAGACCTTATCACAGTCATCAATAATATCGGCAACCCATTCAAGCATATCCCTGTCAAAAACACCACAAGGCATCGGTTCAGATGCACGCTCTCCGATAAACGTCAGCCCTGCTTTATCCTGCTCATAAATTAAAAAACGGTCAGCCTGGCTGAATCTCTCATCGACCTGCACCTTGTCACTTGATACTACTGCAATCCGCATTATTACGCCTTTGGCATGTATTGACTGTTATATATTAAGGAGATCCTTCCTCTCCCCATATTCCAACTGATATCTTCTTAGTTCAATATGCATGCCAGTTTTTTTATTATGGGTCTCTTTTTTTACAACGTACTGTTTTCCCCATAAAAGTTTTCAAAACAGCGTTCCGGCTGTGGTTTTGATATGTAATTTTTTTGACGAATAGCGGAAGTTATGTTCAATATCTTGAACATTTCAAGACAACAGGAGTCATAAAATTATTAACAACTGAAGATTACTCGAAAAGATACGGTTCAATTTTTTCAACCTGCATCAACAAGGAGAGAAACGTGGCAAAAGACACTGCACCCCCAAGTGGATATGTAAAAAAAGAGACCATGATGATGATTGCCCTTATCGCCTTTGTAATAGGCTTTCTTGGCGGTATTGTTTTTTATATATTTAAAACAGATTCAGGTCCAGGAACCCAGCAGCCGTCACAGGCTCAGCAGCAGACAAATCAGATCGAAAGCGCAATTCTCGCCCTGGAGGGAGAAGTCCTCACCAACCCGAGCAACCGGGATGCGTGGGTCAATCTGGGGCACAACTACTTTGATACAGATCAGCCCCAAAAGGCAATTTTTGCCTACAACAAGGCCCTGGAGCTCAATGCAAACGATGCAAATGTTCTTACTGACCTCGGGGTAATGTATCGCCGCAACAACCAGCCCAATGAAGCAATAAGTGCCTTTGACAGGGCGATTGCCATTGACCCTTCCCACACGACACCGCGATTCAACAAAGGCGTTGTCTTCCTTTTTGACCTGAAAGACCAGGATGCCGGTCTTGCCATCTGGCAGGAACTTGTCGATGTCAATCCGGGGGCAACGGCACCAGACGGCAAACTTGTTTCCGAGATTATCGCCACGATGCGGGCAGAGGATACACCATTAAAATAATGATCTGTTAAGGAAGAATAAACGAGGTGGCCCTGACTCTCCGGGGCTACCCTGCCATGACCTCTCTGGCACTGCATGCCTGAAGAGAGACGAAATCTCCGGGTCTATCCTGCCAGGACAGTGAAATTTCCGGACTTTTGCCGTTTGTTTTCTCCTGGACTATGGACGTCACAGTTTCGTAGGCAAGGGTAGGATCATTGTTTGTTTCACTCAGGTGCGCCAGAACCACATGCTGAAGATCCGCGTGGAGAAGGCTGCAGATAAAATGTGCGGCATCCTCATTGGCAAGATGGCCCTGCTTGGAAAAGACACGCTGTTTAAGGTGAGGAGGATATGGGCCGTTCTGCAGCATTACGGGATCATGATTGCACTCGATAACAAGGCCGTTACAACCAGACAGCCGGTGACTGAGCAGACGCGTCACCATACCGGTATCAGTGCAGTATCCCAGGGAACTGGAAGAATCGGTAAAAATAAACCCTACAGGGTCGATGGTATCGTGGGATATGGCAAAAGGATGAATATTCAGACCACCGAAATCAAAACTAGCGCCGGTGGAAAATTCATTCCATGACGGAAGTTTTTTCAGCACCTTCTTTCCCCCGGCCAGAGTGCCTATATTCGTATAAACCGGCAGCTGATACTTGCGGGCAAGAATAGCGGCGCCTTTGATGTGATCACCATGCTCATGGGTAAGAACAATAGCACTGAGGCTCTCAGGAGGCACATCAATAGCAGCAAGCCGCCGCTCTATCTCCACTCCGGAAAAACCGGCATCCACCAGAAGAGAAGTCTCCCCGGACCTTACATATGTGGCATTCCCCCTGCTGCCGCTTCCCAAAACACAAAATTGCATGATGATACTTTCTTTTATCGATTCATTTTAATAACTGATTACCACTGAAACTCACTCTTTGCGTGTCATTCCCGCGAAAGCTGGAATCCAGAAAATCTCGCCGCCCCCCTGGATTCCCGCTTTCGCGGGAATGACTTTAGAACTGAGAATTTATACCTGGAATATCATGGGCTCATGCTAAACTTCTGGTCACAAACTACCGTCGCCAACCAGAAACCAACTAACTGCATTTTCATCGAAAAATAAACAAAATTCCCGGAAGACCGTCTTCCTTTCATGTGCCAAGCCATCAACCGTCTTGACAACCCCCTACCTTTTATCGCATCATCATAAGAAAGGACATTTTCGTCAGGACACAACACATCAGGCAATAGATACACATTCTTTGCAGCAATCGTAATTATTCAGCAAAAAGTTTATAGTTTCGAAAACCACTGGGCTATAACTGTTCAGCAGTGCTCCATATGCGCACAAGCAGGCCGCCGAACTATATACCCATATGTGAGAAGGCCTGATCGTGTGTAGATGGGGTGCTGCTGAGCAGTTAGCAAGAATTAACTATATGGAGGTATTGGCATGGTCAGCCTGTCAGATTTATTTGAACAAAGTATAAGCTACGAGCCCGGACATGTCATCACCCGTGAGGGCGATGAAAACAGGGATCTGTATGTTCTTTCAGAAGGTGCACTGGAAATATCAGTCACAGGCGACGATGGGGAACAGGTTGTTGTTGGCGAAGTTCATCCACCTGAAATCATCGGAGAAATATCCTTCCTTAATGGCTCTCCGCGAACTGCCACCATCACCGCAAAAACCCACGCTGAAGTATATATTCTCAGCTATTATCAGGTCGACCGGGAAATGTCAGAAATTCCTGCGTGGTTCAAGCTTATCCTGCGTATACTGACCCAGCGCATGCAGTCTTGCAGCACAAAGATTAAAGAACTGGAAGAGGAAGTTAAAAGATTGAAAAAGGGGTAGCTCCCCGTATAAAGAAGAGTGGCTAGGAGTCTGTCGGACTTAGAGAATCGTAGCGAAAATTTGAGAAATTGAGACCAGATTTTCATGGATTTGAGGCGAATAGCAGGGCTATTTAACAAAAAACCATGGTAAAATGGGCCGATTTCTCAAATTTGCAGTAGATTTATGTCTAAGTCCGACAGACTCCTAGATACCGGTATGACCGAACCCCCCATCCTGACGAGAGGTGGGGGTAAGTTCGGGAACAACACGCAGGCTGGCCTGGCTGACAGGCGCCAGAATCATTTGGGCGATCCTGTCGCCGCGATTAATAGTAAAATCTTTTTTGCCCAGATTAATAAGACCTACTTTCACTTCCCCCCGATAATCCGCATCAATTGTTCCCGGGCTGTTCACCACGGTCACTCCATGCTTAATGGCGAGACCGCTCCGGGGACGAACCTGAAGTTCAAACCCGGCAGGAATCGCAACAGAAAACCCGGTAGGGATCATCAGGATATCACCTGAAGCAAGGGTAACAGATTCTGTGATGGCAGCGGCCATATCAAGGCCGGCCGCCAGCACAGAATGATATGCAGGCAGGGGAAGATCCCTGCTCTGCTCAGGATCAAGCCAGCATATCTCAAGAGGAACAACTGGCATTAAGACTCATCAAGCTCTGCAATGGCAGCTTTACGGCTGAGGCGAATCTTTCCACGCTGATCAATGGCAAGAACCTTCACCATGACCTCTTCACCTTCCTTCAGGACATCGGTTACCTTGTCAACACGTTTATTATCCAGCTCGGAAATATGAACAAGACCGTCCGTCCCGGGCAGGATTTGAACAAAGGCGCCAAAATCAACGATTTTCTGAACAACGCCTTTGTAGATTTTACCGATTTCAGCTTCAGCTGCAATTTCATTAATCTTATCTTCGACCTGCTTTCCGACAATTCCATCCGGAGCAAAGATCTTCACCTTACCGGTATCATCAACATCAATTTTGACGCCGAATTCTGCAGTAAGTCCTCTGATCATCTTGCCACCCGGGCCGATAAGGTCACGGATCTTGTCAGGATGAATATTCATAGTGAAAATTTTCGGTGCGTGATCAGGAAGTTCTTCACGCGGGGTATCCATGGCTTCTGCCATTTTCTCAAGGATATGAAGGCGTCCGACTTTTGCCTGGTCAAGGGCCTGAGACATAATTTCTTTGGAAACACCTTCAATCTTGATATCCATCTGCAGGGCAGTAATACCCTCTACGGAACCGCACACCTTGAAATCCATATCTCCGAGATGGTCTTCATCACCAAGAATATCCGACAGAATAACAACAGTATCACCATCTTTGATCAAACCCATGGCAACGCCGGATACCGGGTTCTTAATAGGGACACCTGCATCCATCAAAGACAGACTGCCGCCACACACTGTGGCCATGGATGAGGAACCATTGGATTCCATAACATCTGAAACCACACGGATGGTATAAGGGAAATCAGCTGGATCGGGAAGTACCGCCTGAAGGGCACGGGATGCCAGGGCGCCATGACCGATATCCCTGCGGCTTGGTCCCCGCATGAAACGGGCCTCGCCAACACAGAATGGAGGGAAATTATAGTGAAGCATAAATTGTCTGAAGCTGACCCCTTCCAGTGTCTCAACCAGCTGCTCATCATCACCGCTGCCAAGAGTAGATGTGACAAGAGCCTGAGTTTCTCCGCGGGTAAAAAGGGATGAACCATGGACACGGGGAAGTGTCGCCATTTCAATATCAATAGCTCTGATCTCATCAAACTTCCTGTCACCAATTCGTTTTTGCTCATTAACAATCCGGCTACGCATCATCGTCTTGTTCAGATTATAGAGAATTTCCTTGGCCTCGCCATGGCGTGAGAAATCTTCATCCTTTTCGAGCTCTGCAAGCACTTCTTGCCGCAGTTCGTAAAAAGAGTCACCACGCTCCATTTTATCCGTCGTGGTAATCACTTTTAACATACCTTCAGAGGCGATCTTTTCAACCTGCTGCTTGAATTCTTCATCGACTACAGGGGGAATGACTTCCATTTTAGGACGTCCCAGTTCCTTCTGCAGCTCTTCCTGGATATCAAGAATCGGCTGAATTGCCTCATGACCAAAAAAGATACCGGCAAGAACCTGCTCTTCAGAAAGGTTATCAGCACCGCCTTCGACCATGACCACAGCTTTCCTGGTACCGGCAACGATAATATCCATCTTCGATGTTGCCAGCTGGGTCTTAGTGGGGTTAACAACATATTCGCCATCAATAAGACCCACCCGAACACCACCAATTGACTCCTGGAGGGGAATATTGGAAATCGTCAATGCAGCGGAAGCTCCAATAATTGCCAGGACGTCAGAATCATTTTCCTTGTCCGCAGATAATACCGTGGCAATGATCTGGGTTTCATTCCGATAACCATCGGGGAATAAAGGCCGCAGAGGACGATCAATGATACGGCAGGTAAGAATTTCCTTTTCTGTAGGACGACCAATTTCCCGACGGAAAAAACTTCCGGGGATACGGCCAACAGCATAAAACCGTTCCTGGTATTCAACAGTAAGGGGAAGAAAATCCACGCTCGCCCTGGCTTCTCTGGAAGCCACAGCAGTGACAAGCACTACGGTCTCTCCATAGGTAACAACCACAGAACCACTTGCCTGTTTGGCCATTTTCCCAGTTTCAACTGTCAGGGTGCGACCACCTAATTCAAGTTCAACTTTTTTATACATATTTACTCCTTTTATGTTTCTGAACTGTTTCAGAAACTCAGACGGATTACGAACTACGAATCAAAATTCATCCTGCTGTGAGCAGGATAATTCCTCATTCCTAATTCGTAACCCGCATTAATTTTTGATGGCGTCATAAAAAGTCCGATCTACTGCGTTGTACCAATTTTTCAGGCACTCGGCATACCACATGTATGGCCTCGCACCTGAAAAATTGCTACGCCTTGTATATCAAACTTTTTACTTAGCCATCCTGAGACTTTTCACGAGATTGTCAATTTTTAATGGCTCCTCTTTTTCGCAGCCATCTTTACCAACACGATAACCTCCTTGGAGATTCATCGCGATTACTACACAACAAAATAACAAAAGGCGCAATGAGCTAAAATAATTCTATTTTAGAACATCACGCCTTCGCACTACTTCGCTTTAAACCTGATGTCTATCTGGAAAAAACAGCATCCAGACAGACACTCATTATTTCCTGATACCCAACTCTTTAATCAAGGCGCGATATCTTTCAACATCTTTCCCCATAAGGTACTTGAGCTGTCTCCGGCGCTGGCCAACCAGTTTCATCAATCCCCGCCTGGAATGATGATCTTTTTTATGGGTCTTGAAATGCTCGGTCAGATAGACGATCCGAGCGGTTAACAGAGCAACCTGAACTTCCGGTGAACCGGTATCAGACGCATGGGTTTCAAATTTTGAGATAATCTCAGCTTTTTGACTGGTTTCTAAAGTCACGTAAACTTCCTCCTGAAGTGCTATGATTCTCCTATAGAATCATATATGGTTTTTAACTGTATCCACTGGCAGCAGATTATTGAGCAGCAGCTTCAGTACCTGCTGACGTTCACCAACCAAATCAGAGCCTTTCAGCGCCTCCTCAGTGGTAAACCGGCCGCTTCTCAGCCGTCTAAGTCCTGTCAGGTGCGCTCCGCACCCCAGGAATCTGCCAATATCCGCCGCCAGGGTGCGAATATATGTTCCTTTACTGCAGACCACCCGGATCTGCATACTTTCATTATCAAGGGAAAGCAGTTCGATTTCCCTGATCTGAATCTTTCTCGGTTCTTTTTCTACTTTTATGCCTTTTCTGGCATAATAATACAAGGGTTTTCCTTTATGTTTCAAGGCAGAATATTGAGGCGGCGTCTGCATCAATTCCCCCGTAAACTGCTCTAAACAGGCATTGACACTGTCCGGTTCCAATGCCTCAAACTGTTTTTCAGCGATGACTTTCCCGGTTAAATCCTGGGTATCAGTTTCTATTCCCAGCTGAAGTATTGCTTCATATTCCTTCTCCCCTTCCATCAGGGAAGATATAATTCTCGTTGCCGGCCGGCCGACGCACACAACAAGAAGGCCTGAGGCAAAAGGGTCAAGGGTCCCGGCATGCCCCACTTTTCTTATCCCAATCCCACGACGGACCTGCTGCACAATTCTGAAGGAGGTAGGGCCAACTGGTTTATCAATCAGCAAGACTCCGGTCACAGGCTCTTCCTGGGGCTCCAGATCTTTTTCGTCTCTATCGATTGCTGCTCCAGTAATGTCAATTCACCAGCAGCCGTAAATCCGGAAGCAGAGCACTCATAACTTCATCCAATGTCTTATCCGGCACTTTAAACCCTGCGGCATTCCGATGACCACCGCCGCCGAACTTTCGGGCAACCTCGGCAATATCGTATTTTTCTTTGGATCTCAGGCTGACACTCACCCGGCCTTCCTTTGTCTCTTTAAGAAAAACCGCAACCTTTACCGTATCCAGCGCCCTTGGATAATTAATAAACAGCTCCGTATCTTCAGGGATGGTTCCCGTTTCCTGGTACTGTTCACAAGTTACCCTGATAAATGCCAGCTGATCACCCTCATACAGCTGAAGGGTGGATAATACGTTCTGCAGCAGACACAGGCGGTTTTTGGAAAAATTGTCAAAAATTTTGCCGGCAATTTCAACCGGCCTCACACCCAGCGCAACGAGTTTACTGGCGATCTCCAGACACCGTGCACTGGTGGAAGAATACTTGAATGACCCGGTATCCGAGACAATGGCAGCATACAGGCAGTAGGCAGTGTCATAAGAGAGCTCGGCCCCCAGCAGCAATGACAATTCATACACCATTTCACCGGTAGACGACCTGAAATCCTCAACCCAGCTGACATCGCCAAATATCTTATGCCCGTTGTGATGATCAATAACAAGCACCGGCCGAATCTGCAGAAGATGCTCCCTGTTTTCGCCAAGACGAACGGCATCTCCACAGTCAAGTGCGACTATACAGTCAAAATCCTCAACTTCCGGCAGTGACGTGGACAATGTGTTGCTTCCCGGCAGAAATTCAAGGATATGCGAGACGGGCTCATCACAATACAACACAACATCCTTCCCCATGGAAGAGAGGATATTGCCAAGGGCAATCTGCGACCCGAGAGCATCACTGTCAGGATAGGCATGGGCTGCAATCAGGACCTTTTTTGCCTGCTGAAGCCTGTCGGCTATGCCTGTCAACCCTTTATTCGTGCTCACCGGCAATCTCTTTGAAAAGACGGTTCATTTTCTCCTGCTCGGCGACTGACGAATCATACTCAAAAAACAGTTCCGGCGCATACCTCAGCTGAAGCTGACTGGCCAAGTGACTTCGAATAAATCCCCTGGCCCGTTTCAATCCTTTCTCGGATTTGGATATTACATCATCAGGACATGTAAAAAGCACCCTCGCCTTTTTCAGATCATCTGTCACTTTGACCTGCAGAATCGTCACAGCAAACAAAGCAGGGTCCTTGATCTTATACAGGATCAACGTCGCTATCTCCTGCATAATCAGATCACCTACCCTGGCCGGACGCCTCCGCGGCCCTTCATCAAGACCGGCCGGGAGACCAAAACGTGTTTTTGCTTTTCGTACCATAGTCTTATCAGAAATTACGAATTAAAAATTAGGAACTACGAATCAAACAACACTTTTAATTTCTCATTCGCAATTCGCAATTCGTAATTATTAAAGCACTCCTGCCTTCTCCTCCATCACAAATACTTCAAACTGATCGCCTATCTTGATATCGTTGTAATTTTCTATACCGATACCGCATTCATAGCCAGACTGAACCTCGCGGGCATCATCCTTAAAACGACGCAGGGAAGAAATTTTTCCGGTATAAATAATGACGCCATCCCGCATAAGTCTGATCCTGCCGTTACGATCTATCTTGCCGGTGGTGACATAACTGCCGGCAATGGTTCCAATTTTTGGGACATGGAAGGTCTGGCGAACTTCGGCAGAACCGATAACCTTCTCGACAAATGTCGGATCAAGCATACCAACCATGGCCTTCTTGATATCATCAAGGGCATGGTAAATAACATCATAGAAGCGGAGATCAACATTTTCGGTCTTGGCAAGATCACTGACCTTGGCAGACGGCCGGACATTAAAACCAATAATCAAAGCATCAGATGCCGCAGCAAGAAGAATATCGGATTCAATGATGGTGCCTGTACCTGAATGAAGGATTTTCACCTTGATCTCATCGGTACTCAGCTCTTCAATTGATTTAGCAAATGCCTCGAGAGTACCCTGAACATCCGACCTCAGAATGACACGCAGTTCTTTCATCTCACCCTCCTGGAGCTTCTCAAAGAGATTATCCAGCGAGATTTTTGAACCAATTGCCAGCTCGGACTCACGATTTCGCAGCTGCCGCTGCTGGCTGATAGTTTTTGCCGTTTTCTCATCGGGGACAGCCATAAACTCATCACCGGCCCGGGGAACGCCACTCAGCCCCTGGACCTCAACCGGTATTGCCGGCCCGGCCTCTTTCATCGTCCGACCTTTATCATCGGTGAGGGAGCGGACCTTGCCATAAAACTGACCTATTACCAGGTGATCTCCAACCCGCAGAGTTCCATGCTGTACCAGTACCGTGGCAACAGCACCCCTTCCTTTATGGAGCTGCGCCTCAATGACCCAGCCTTTCGCCCGTCGATCAGGGTCAGCCTTGAGCTCAAGAATTTCCGTCTGGAGCAGAATATTTTCTACAAGCTCACTGATACCGATTCCCTGCTTGGCAGAGGTTTCGCAAAAAATCGTATCACCGCCCCAATCCTCAGGAATGAGATTGAGTTCAGCAAGCTCGCGCTGAACACGGGACGGATCAGCATCATCCTTGTCAATTTTATTAACTGCAACCAGAATAGGCACCCCTGCCGCACGGGCATGGTTAATAGCCTCTTTCGTCTGGTCCATAACTCCGTCATCAGCTGCGACAACAAGAACAACCACATCGGTGACCTGGGCCCCGCGGGAACGCATCTCGGTAAAAGCAGCATGACCGGGAGTATCGAGAAAGACAAGGTCCCCCTTGGGAGATCTCACGTAATGAGCACCAATATGCTGGGTGATTCCACCTGCCTCACCGGCAGCCACATCAGTATTGCGAATGGCATCAAGGATTGAGGTCTTGCCATGATCAACATGACCCATGACAGTAACAACTGGAGGACGCGGCATTTCATTGCCGCCGCTTTCAGTCTCTTCCAGATGCAGAATAGTCTGCTCATCGGTGGCCCCCTGCTCTATCTCAAAACCAAAATCAGAGGCAACAAGAGTTGCAGTATCGACATCAAGGGCCTGATTCAATGTCGCCATAACACCAAGCCCCATCAACTTGGCAATGACCTCATTGGCCTTCACTCCCATCCTGTGGGCAAAATCGCCGACACTGATGGTCCGAAAGACCTTAATCCTCTTCTTGATGGCTTTAGTCTCACTGGCTTCCTGCTGGGTGCTTTCCTTTTTCTTCTTACGGGGAACGCCTCTTCCACCGCGGCCAAAACGAACACCTCCGCCTACTCTGCCACTAAACTTTGCCAGCTCCTCCGCATCAATATCAACCTGCCCTTTGCGCTTGGCTCCTTTTTTACCCCGAACATCTTCCGGTTCGGTGCTGAACTTGACAAATCTTTTCGCCTTTTTCCCTTTGGCTTTGCCCTTTCCATCATCAGCGGCAGCATTTTTGTCCGTCGTTGTTTTGACAGCAGCTACCGGCCTCTTTGGCCGCTCTGCTCTCTTGGGCCGAGGTCTTTCTTCCTGGACAGGCAGGGGAATATTTGTCATTCCAACTATCTTGGATATCTGCTTTTTCCGTTTAGGCAGCTCCTTCGGCTTCAAAACAGGCGCAGATTTTTTCACCTTCTTTACTTCTACTTTAACTTCCTGAGGCTGTTCATCAGAAACTGCTTCAGCCGGAGCCTCTATTCCTTCACCAGCCTCCTCCTTAATTTCCTGCTCCGGCGGCACTTCAGGGGCGACAGGCTCCTTCGCCTCTATTATCGGTTCCCCTACGGGAGCAGCAGCCGTTTCGACCTCTGCAGTCTCCTCGACAGCCACAGTCTCTTCAACCTTTACAGTCTCCTCAGCGATTTCCTCTTCCTGCTTTTCTTCAGTCTCTTTTAACGGCCTTTTTTCAGCGTCCTCTACAGGCTCTTCTTTTGCCTCTAGAACAGGAGCTTCGTCCTGTATTTCCTCGACAACCGCTGTTCGCCGGCGACGGATTATCGTTGTCCGTCCTTTTTTCTCAATTCGTTTCTCTTCGACCTTGGTTTCTCGCACTCCAAGTTTTTGACGGATCTCTTCAGCAACATCCTCATCAAGAGTTGAATTGTAGGCCTTTACATCATAGCCCTGTTCCATAAGCTGGGCCGTCAAAACTTTACTTTCTACTCCAGCTTCTTTGGCCAACTCGTATACCCTGATCTTACCGCTCATAGTTGCTCCTGACTATCCGTCCCTTCTTGCTGACCAGATGCAAATAATTTCTGGATCAACAGCTTATCTATATGCCAATTAATTTCCTGCGCCCTGAAGGCCCAGGCCAATTTCTTATTTTGCCTCTGAATCGAAGCCAGGCAGTGTGTATTTTTACAACAATACACCCCTCTGCCGTCTAACCTGTATTTCTCATCCGGTACAACCTGGCCCTCTTGAAGAACAAGGCGAACTAATGTTTCCCGGGATGCTTTAAGGCCGCACCCAAGACACATTCGAACAGGGCAAGTCACTCTTTCTCCGGACTCTCTGCCTCTTCCTGGGGGCTATCAGACACTGTCTCATCAACAACCTCCTGAACAGTTTCACCATCAGCTTGCTTTTCTTCGGCAACTTCCTGCTCAGTTTCACCACCAGCCTGCTCTTCTTCGGCAACTTCCTGATCAGTTTCACCACCAGCCTGCTCTTCTTCGGCAACTTCCTGATCAGTTCCAGCATCAGCCTGCTCTTCTTCGGCCTCTGCCTGCTCTGCCTCCAAAATATTCTCGCTGACAATCTTTGCAGACTCGATAAACGCCTGGGCTCTCTCTTCATCTTCATCGCCAACTATGGCAGCAACGTCAGCTACGGGTGCTTCAACAAGCTCCCTGGCTGATGTGATTCCAGCATCATACATTGCTTCGGCGCGCTTCTCAGTCATTCCATCAACGGCGAGCAAAGACTTAAATCCATCTTCAAGCATCCTGGCATATTTCTGTTCGCTTTTAACATCAATGCGCCAACCAAGAAGCATGGAAGCAAGCCTGACATTCTGACCCTGTCGGCCAATTGCCAGTGACAGCTGATCATCGGGAACCACCACGAGAAGGGTGTTTTTGTCCTCATCTACAACAACAAGTGAAACCTGTGCCGGTGCCAATGCGTTAGACACATACTTGGCAGGATCCGGACTCCAGGGAACGATATCAATTTTTTCGCCCTGCAGTTCCTGCACAACATTCTGAACCCTTGCCCCTTTCATGCCAACGCAGGCTCCAACAGGATCGACATCAGACTCACTGGACCGAACCGCTATTTTTGCCCGTGAACCTGGCTCACGACAGGCGGTGATAATTGTCACAATCCCCTCTGAAATCTCGGGGACTTCCATAGTGAAAAGCTTTATCAGAAACTCATTACATACCCTGCTGAGTACTAGCTGCTGCTCTTTCAAATCATTACGGACCTCTTTCAGGTAAGCCCTGATCCGATCACCCTGACGATAGGAACGTCGCGGCATCTGCTCTCTCTTGGGAAGAATCGCATCAGTTCGTCCCAGGTTAACAATCATGTTGCCACGCTCAAAACGCTGAACTATTCCGTTAACGATCTCTCCTTCACGATCTTTATACATATCGTAAACGACATCACGCTCGGCATCCTTCATTTTCTGAATAATAACCTGTTTTGCTGACTGGGCGGCAATACGCCCAAGATCGGCAACGTTTTCCATTTTCGACCCAAGCTCATCACCAAGCTCAACGTCAGGATCGAGTTTCTTGGCTTCTATAATAGAAACCTCAGTCTGTTCGTCCTCAACCTTTTCAACAACCTGCCGGAATTGAAACAGCTCAATTTCACCAAAATCATCGTTAAACTGAACTTCAATCTCCCGACGCTGCCCATACCTTTTCTTTGCTGCAGACAATACCGCCTCTTCCAATGCCTCAACGAGCAAATTACGGTCGATTCCTTTGTCACGGCTGATCTGATCTATGATTCTTTTTAACTCTGACAGCATTCGATTTCTCCACTACATATCTCTAAACAGGCACCATACCTGTAAAAGGTCTCTTTTTGGTGTTCGAAAAACAACATCTAAAATTCGATGACCAGTTTTGCTTTGACTATTTCATCGACAGGATACATTTCCTGCCCTGACTCTGTCAGCACAGTCACTTTCCCATCTCCTACATCTTTTATATGTCCAACACACTCTTTGCTTTTCCCTTCTTCATCTACAACGAGTGTCACTTTTTCACCTATATTTCTCTCGAAATCACGCTCTGTCACCAGAGGCCGGTCCAGGCCGGGAGAGGAAACTTCCAGGTTATATTTATAGGGAATTATATCCTCAACATCAAGAAGATGACTTACTTCCCTGCTGATTCTGGCACAATGATCAATCGAGATCCCATCTTTGTCATAGATGAAGACTCTCAACATCCAGCCGGCCGACTCCTGCCTGTACTGAACATCAACAAGCTCAAGACCTGCGCCTTCAACAATTGGCTGAACTAAAACCATAATCTTTTCAACAAACTGCTCTGAATGGGACATTATGCAGCCACCAACCCCTAGTCTACAAATAAAAAAAAGCGGGCACAGGCCCACTTTTGTCAAAATTGCCGCAAGAAGTACTGCGTCAATTATGGCAAACGATTTCAATCCACAAAAAGAAATCGTCACATTCCACACATGGAGCGGACAACGGGGTTCGAACCCGCGACACCAAGCTTGGGAAGCTTGTACTCTACCAACTGAGCTATGTCCGCAAACATACAATAGTCCGGTATTATAACCTTTTTGTGTAACTTGTCAAGGAAAGTGTCAAAAACGGCGTGGAAGCGGCAACAACGGAAACACAGAAATCGCTGCAGGAGAAAAGTGCTTATTTTAGAAAATTATGAGGGGTGAGGGTCATATTCCGACAAGAGGACTCCCCGGAATATAACCGTCAAAACGAGGAGTCTGTCGGACCTAGACAAACTCCTAGAGGATTGATTTCACGGCCGATGTTGCCAGTGCCAGTATCGGCTTGGGAACAACACCCATGACAATTATAATAACAATAAGCGCAATACTGACAACACGGGTTAAAGCATCGACGGGCACATCGGGTCTGCCCTCCGGAGCCTTGGTGAAGGCAACTCTCACGACAGAAAGATAGTAATAGATGGCAATCGCCGTATTCAGTGCAGCAAGAATAACCAAAGTAAGGTGCCCCGCTTTCAGTGCCCCGGTAAGAAGCATGAACTTACCCATAAATCCGACAAAAGGCGGAATACCGGCAAGGGCCATCATACCAACCAGAAGGGTGAGGGCAAGAAGAGGAGCACGTGAATACAGTCCGCTCAAATCATCAACAGACACATTCTCTCCATTCCTGGAAACCTTGCAGATAACCAGAAAGCATGCAAGGTTCATGAACAGATAGCCGGAAATATAGTACATTGACGTCGCAAAGCCGACAGTATCCAGAGTAACAAGCCCCAGGAGAACAAATCCGGCATGGGAGATACCTGAAAAACCAAGCAGCCTTTTGACATCTGTCTGGACAAGAGCAGACAGATTCCCATAAAACATGGAACAGACAGCACAGACCATCAGCAGCATGACAACTGATTCACCGGCATCCGGTGCCACCAGCGTAGTGATTCTGATAAGAATTGCCGCTGCACCGAGTTTAGGGACGGAAGCAATAAAAGCCGTTGTAGCATTAGATGCGCCCTGATAGACATCCGGAACCCAGAAATGAAACGGAAAGACGGCCAGCTTATAAAAGAAACCGGACATGAACAGGGCAATGGCCAGCATTGCAGTCGGGTTCCCTGCAAGATCGTGCATTTTGGGCACAATACCACTCATATAGGTGGTGCCCGTAAGACCATAGATATAACTCATTCCGTAAAGCATGGTGCCTGTTGCAACAACACCGAACAGAACATACTTGATTGCAGCTTCCATCTGAATCTTCAGACCACCTTGATCGTCGCGCATCGGCACCATCAGGTACAGGGCATACGAAGAGAGTTCCAGGGCAACGAAGAGGCTGAGCAGTTCGACGCAGCTGACAAGCATCATAAGTCCAAGGGTCGAGAGCACCATAAACAGATAGTATTCGGGCTTCACTTTGACGGAAACCCCCTTAAGCTGGCTGCCGATAATAACCACAACCATCATACCGACCGCAATCGCCAGCTTAAAGAGCTGCGAGAACAGGTCAATCTGGTATGCCTCGAAAAATAGGGTTCCCTTCTGGCCCAGCGTGGCAAGACAAAGGAGAGATGTCACAACCGAAAGAGTTAGCACTACAATATGTGCCCATTTTTCTTTCCCTTCTCCAAGGCTGACCCCGAAAAGAATCAGACTGCCTATCAATAGCGATAACTCTGGTATGAACAACATGATTTTTCCTTACGCAGTTATAAAGAGGATTACTCGTTTCTCGTACTTGTTATGGCAACGGCATGACGTGATCATACGGCTATGGAGCCATGGCTATATGAGCACCAGCTTTTGCCATGTCAACCTGGCCAAGCAGGTAATCAACACTCGTATGCATTACTTCAAGAAATGGCTCGGGAGCAAGACCTATCCAGAAAACAAAGAAAACCAGGGGCGCCAGGGTAACAATTTCACGGACATTGAGATCTTTCAAACCTGGTCTGCCAGGTCCCTTAAAAAGGACATACTGCAGAAGACGAAACATATATGCTGCTGCAAGAATGGCGCCTGGAATAGCGGCTCCGGCTATAATTTTATTTTCGGAAAATGCGCCTGCCAACACCAGGAATTCTCCGACAAAACTGTTGGTTGCCGGAAAGGCCAGGGACGACAGGGAAAATATTGTCAGAAAAGTCACGAAAATAGGGACGTTTTGCGCTATGCCTGAGTGGTCGGCTATCTCACGGCTATGGGTCCGCTCATACATCATTCCGACACAGAGAAAAAGAGCGCCCGTGGTGATACCATGGTTAATCATCTGCAGGATAGCCCCTTCCAGACCCTGCTGATTCAGGAAGAAAATACCCAGGGTGACAAAACCCATATGGCCGACACTGGAATAGGCAATTAGCTTCTTCATATCCGACTGGGCCAGCGCCGTAAATCCTCCATAGATAATGGCGGCAATAGACATCCAGAGGACAATGGGTGCAAGAGTCAAAGTCGCAAGGGGTGTGATAGGGAGACAGAACCTCAGAAAACCATAAGTCCCCATTTTCAGCAGGATACTGGCAAGGACAACAGAACCGGCGGTGGGCGCTTCAACGTGGGCAGCAGGAAGCCATGTATGGAACGGGAACATGGGAACCTTGATTGCAAAAGCCAGAAAAAAGGCAAGAAACACCCAGATCTGAAAAGTAAGGGGATAATCCTGGCCCATCATCATCGGAATAGAGAACGACCCATCATTGGTCAGGTACAGGGCAATGATAGCAACAAGCATCATGACCGAGCCTGCCAGGGTGTAAAGAAAAAACTTGATGGACGCATAGATTTTTCGCGCGCCACCCCAGATGGCGATCAACAGATACATGGGAATAAGCATCGCTTCCCAGAGAATATAGAACAGGGCAAAATCAAGTGCCATGAAAACGCCAAGCATGGCTGTTTCCATGATCAGCAGGCAGATCATGAACTCCTTCACCCGCTTTTCAATATAGGTCCAGGAACCAAGGACACATAACGGCATGATAAAGGCGGTAAGAAGAACAAGCAGAAGGCTGATACCATCTATTCCCAGGGTATAATTGATATTCAATGAAGGTATCCAGCTGACATGTTCACCGAACTGGTACTTTGCCGTGGTCATATCAAAACGTGTATACAGCGGGATTGAAAAAAGTGCGGTAGCCACGGTAATGAGCATAGCCCATATACGCTGCAGATTTTCCCCGGGAAGAAACATAAGAACAAAGGCCCCGATAAGAGGAAGAAAGACCAATGTGCTTAATATGGGAAACCCCTCATTTATGATCAAAAAATCCATTCCCTTAAACCTCGGTAACAGTTTAGAATTCTCAGTACTGATTTCTCAGTGCCGAGCAAATTATACAAACATGAATATGACAATTGCTGCCGCAGCCAGACTCGCCGCAACAAAAATATTATACTGCATATGACCTGACTGAAGAACCCGGACCTTGCCGCCAAGAGCCTTCACAGAACGGGCAAGACCATCAACCACGCCATCGATGGCATTCCAGTCAAACCAGGACCAGAATTGGGCGATTTTCATCAGAGGGAAAAGCCCCAGGTACCGGTAAATCTCAGCAACACAGTTGTCGATGAACTGAAAAATCTTAGTATCCACCCACAGGAATCCGCGGCCAAACATCCTGTAGAACCAGTCCATGTCGAGACTGATGGTCGGTGTCGGCTTCAAAAGTTTCCTGAGCAGGTAAAATGCCACCCCGGCAAAGGCAACAAGCTGCAGTGTTTCAGCAAGGTGATAGGCCGAGTATGGATGAAAATCGACCTGGAACGGCAGCATATCGTAGAGATATGCTGTGTAACAGCCGATGAAAATACAGAAAAATGAAGCCACAGCCATGGCTGCCTGCATATTCCATGGCGGATCTGCGGCTTTTTCCCATGTTTCTTTACTGCAGTTATTCTGGCCAAACCAGATAAAATAAGGAACCTTGATTCCAGCCAGCAGGAAGGTCCCGGCAGAGGCAAGAGTAAGAGCAAAAGCCGCAAACAGGTGATGGTGCTCAAAACCTGCGGCAATAATCATTGATTTCGAGACAAAACCACTGAACAGAGGCAGACCGGCGATGGAGAGACCGCCAATCAGGGTATAGACAAAAGTCCGCGGCATTTTCTTGTACAGGCCGCCAAGCTCTGTCATTTTTGTCGTTCCCGCCATGTACAATACAGAGCCAGTTCCCATGAAGAGCAGACCGTTATAAAGGATATGGGCAAAGGCATGGGCACAGGCACCGTTAATTGCCAGCTTGCTGCCGATACCGACACCAACCACCATATAACCAACCTGACTTACCGTATCCCAGGCAAAGAGCCGCCGGGCGTCATTCTCAATAAGGCCGTAGATAACACCGTACAGGGCCATGACAACGCCGATGGGGATAAGAATTTCCATGCCGGCAAAGCCTCTGGCTAGAACATAAATTGCTGTTTTGGTGGTAAACGCACACATGAAGACAGCACCGGTTACCGAGGCTTCAGCATAGGCATCAGGAAGCCAGGAGTGGAATGGTATAGCCGCAGCATTCACTATAAAACCAAGGAGAATGAGCCAGGTAGCCAGATCAGGATGATGAACATCCATGAGGCCAAAGGACAGATCTCCACCGGTGATCTGATAACGCAGGACGAATCCGGCCAGGAGAAACAGACCTCCAAGGGTATGAATCAGAATATACCGGTATCCGGTGGCAATGGACTTGGGCCCTCTCCTGAACCAGACAAGAAAAACAGAAGCAAAAGCCATAAGCTCCCAGAACAAGAAGAGAACCAGATAATCGCCGCAGAAAATAACACCAAGAGAGCCGGCCACATAAAACCATGCGGCTATATGCTCGACATCCTCTTTGACATGGAGACCGAAAAGGGTGCCAATAATGCACATAAGTGACATTATGTAACCAAAGATAAGACTCAGGCTGTCTACCCGGCCAAAGGTCAGCTGCCAGTCAATAAACTGAACCACGCCATAGGTCCCTTTGGACATTCCCAGTACTGTCAGGAAAGTGACCAGGGGAACACCAAGGAGGTAAAATTTCCGAAGAGGCCCTTTGATTAGCGGAAGAACAAGTCCGCCAATGATCAGGATGAGGGCTGGATGCAGCCAGAAATTAGTCATCGTAATAGTCCTCGCGGGTCATAATTCCTAAAAATCCTAAAAAACGAGCCAACGCAATAAGTACAATCGCGCCGGCAAGACCGAAAAATGCCCAGAAAAAAGGTACCTTTTCAGCTGCTGTATGGGCGTGATGGGTATCCACCATAAAAGAGCCCCATAGCGCGACGAGAACGATTACGGCAACACAAATGCCGATTGTTCGCTTCATGTTATCTCGCAGGCTTTCAATAATAGAAACTATCATCCTGTCACCACCTTAACCAAGTTCATGAAGAAGTTCGGATAGACACCTAGAATTACAGAGATTATGGAACAACAGCAAAGCGGCACCAGCATGGACATGGGCGCCTCTTTGATCCCCTCATAAGGTTCCCCTGCAGGCCGCTCACCAAAAAAGGCCTTGTAGACAACCGGAGCAAAATACCCGACATTGAGCAGGGTACTGGCAAGAAGTACCAGGAGAATACCTAACGAACCGGACTCCAACGTGCCGATCAGCAGCTGCCATTTTGTAACGAAACCGGCCACGGGCGGAGCCCCGATCATACTCAATGCCGCAATGGCAAATGCCGCAAAAGTAAAGGGCATTGTTTTGCCGAGTCCGCTCATTTCAGAAATATTCTTTTTGTGAGCGGCTACATAAATGGCACCGGCACAGAAAAAGAGTGTGATTTTGGCAAAGGCATGGTTGGCAATATGAACCAGACCGCCCTGGATCCCGTGGGGGGTGAGCAGGCAGACACCAAGGATAATATAGGAGAGCTGGCTGACCGTTGAATAGGCCAGCCGCGCCTTGAGATTATCCTTGGTGAGAGCGATAACCGAGGCCATCACAATGGTAAAGCCGACAAAATAGGCGGTGGGAATACCCAGGTTTAGCGATCCCATAAGATCGGTGCCAAAGACATAGAGCATGACCCTGGTTGTACAGAAAACACCGACCTTAACAACGGCAACCGCATGGAGGAGCGCACTGACAGGTGTCGGAGCAACCATGGCGCCGGGTAGCCAGTGATGGAATGGCATAACACCATTTTTTGCAAAACCGAAGAGGCAGAAGATAAAGAGCATAGTAACAATCGCTCCATTGGCATCCGTCTGAAATATTCCGGTCTGGATATTATGGGGGAAGTCAAGACTGCCGGTCATCACATAGATGAGAACCATCATCGGCAGCAGGAAACCTTTGGCAGTGGTCGTCAGGTAGACCATATACTTTTTGGCACCTTCGTATGCCTCTTCATCCTGATGATGCGCAACAAGCGGGTAGGTGCAGACACTGACAATCTCATAAAAGAGATACAGCGTGAACAGGTTGTCGGAGAATGCAACACCTATTGCCCCAAATATGGCAAGGGCAAAACAGGTATTAAACCGGGTCTGGGCATGCTCCTTGAGGCCCCTCATATATCCCATGGAATAAAAAGCTGCGGCTATCCAGAGGGACGAGGCAATCAGGGCAAAGATCATGGAAAAAGCATCTGCCCTCAGGGTTATCGTTACTCCCGGCAGGATCTTGAATAGCTGATAATAAAATGTTTTCCCGGCAAGCACCGGCGAGACCATAGTAGCCACGATAAGGAAGAGAATCACCGCCGACGCTATTGACCATGCCTCTCTCACATTCGGCTTCTTTCCGGAAAGACTCACAAGAAAGGAGCCGAACAGCGGAACAAGCAGTGCTACAAGCAATTTGCTTGAAGTTATAATATCACTTCCCAAAGCGGTAACAGTTTCCATGATTGCGACCCTTAGACCTATCCTTTGAGTTCAGTCAAGTCATCGGTTTCGATGGACTTGTAATTACGATATACGGCGATGACTATAGACATGGCAATGGCAGCCTCTGCGGCAGCAATCGCCATAATAAACAAGGTGAAAATCTGCCCTACAGTAGGATCAGGTGCCAGAAAGTGATTAAAAGCCATGAAATTTATAGAGGCCCCGCTCAATACAAGCTCGGCGGCAATGAGCATGCCGATCAGGCTGGGCCGCCTCACAAGGCCGAAGATGCCGAAGCCAAACAGAATGGCTCCGATAACCAGGTAGGTATTTAATTGTCCACTTAGCGTTAACATGTACGTTAATTCCTCCCGGCGCGGGCCAACACCAGCGCTCCTAAAATGGCGATCAGCAGAACAACTGAAACAAGCTCAAATACCATACTGAATGTAGTAAGCAGCTCCACTCCGATTGCTTTTACAGAACCATCATTTACTTTGGCCCCTGCAGAAACCCATGTCGTGTTCACGCCGGCATAGGCGAGACCATAGGCGATGGCACCGCCGCACACCAGGCTCAAGCCACCACTCATTCCAGGTTTCTTTCTCAGGAGTTTATTTTCATCAGGCTCAGCCAACATAATAGCAAAAGCTATGGTGACACAGACAGCGCCTACATAGATCAGAAGCTCCATGAGTGCGACAAAAGGACTGTTCAGAAAATAATACAAACCAGCCACTCCCAGAAAACAGATCGCCAGGCCAACCACGCTCCTGATTAATCTTTGGGTACAGGTTGCAATAACAGCCCCGATTAAGGTCACGCCAATCAGGATCAGGAAAATAACCCCGGCCAGACCTTCCGGTGAAAACAGTGACGGGTTCATCAGCTTTTTTCCTCTGCATTTGATTCGCCGCCTGCTTCGCTCGTATCTTTTTCAGCGGCTTCTTTTGCTGCGGCAGCTTCTGCGGCTGCGGCTTTTGCGGCGGCGGCTTTTTCTTCGGCAGCTTTCTTGGCAGCTGCTGCCTTTTCTTGTTCTTTCTTTAATAATTCCGGATCAACAACAGGTTCAGGAATGCCTTCCGGGTGCAGTTTCTCCAGAAGGTTAAACTCAAAATCCTTCCGATTGGTACTTGCCAGATTGTACTCATTTGAAAATTTGATGGCGTCAAATTTACAATTCTCTACACACTGCCCACAGAGACTGCAGGTGGTAAAGTTGAGCAGATAGGCTCGCACAACCTTGCCTTTCACCCCTGCAACCTTTTCTGATTTGATAGATATACAGTTGGAAGGACACCCCTTCTCACACATGCCGCAGGCAACACATTTGGCAAATCCAGTTTTTTCATCCTTGATAAGCTCAATGTGTCCCCGGTAGCGAGGGGACATTTTCACAGACTCATGGGGATACTGCAGGGTAATTGGCTTGGTAAAAAATTCCTTATTGGTGATTTTCAGACCAATAGCCAGACTCTTTATCCCGGAGATAAGATCTTTAAAGTATCCAGACATAATCAAAATACCTTTATAAATAAGGCGGTAACTAATAAGTTTACCAGTGAGAAAGGAATGAGATATTTCCAGGAAAGATTAAGAAGTCCCCATAATGTTGTCCTGGGATACGTCCAGCGTATCCAGACAAAACACCAGATGAGAAAATACATTTTCAGGAGAAACCAGTGCGGTCCGGGGAAAATCCCGATGGGGCTCTGCCATCCACCAAGGAAAAGAATGGTCGTAAGACTGCAGCCGATAACGATATTGGCATATTCAGCCATCATGAAAAGACCAAAACCCATACCGCCATATTCTGTCATGTAACCGGCAACCAGTTCACTTTCTGCCTCACCAAGATCGAAAGGCGCTCGATTTGTCTCGGCCATGGAACAAATAAAGAAGACGAGGAAGGAAAGAGGCATGAGAATTGATTTATCGAAACGGAAAATATTCCACTTCCAGAAATAATCGCCCTGCTGACGCACTATTTCGTTCAGATCCATACTTCCCGTAATCATGACAATGGTGATTGCAGTAATCAGCATGGGAATTTCATAGGCAACACTCTGGGAGACAGCCCTGGTGCCGGCAATGAGAGAATATTTGTTTCCAGAACCCCAACCGGCCATAAGAACTGAGAGGCCCGCAACAGAGGCAAAAGCAAAAATCATCAGGAGGCCAAAATTGAACTCCCTGGGCACTATCTCTTCACCCCATGGAATGGCAACAAACATAAGAACAGCAGGAACCATGGCCAAGACTGGCGCTGACATATACAACCACTTATCTGCGCTATCGGGAATAACAAGCTGTTTTGACATCAGCTTCAAACCGTCAGCCAACGGCTGCAGGAGACCAAAAGGGCCTACTTCCTTCGGCCCCGTCCTCCTCTGAATGTGACCGGCACCCTTTCTTTCAACCCAGCCCAAATAGGCCAGATTCAATCCGAGAAAGGCAGCAATCCCAACAAAATAAATAACTACCCTTATTAGTTCATTCATACTGATTACTCCTTAGCGGTCCATCTCAGGGATAACTAAATCCAGACTTCCCATAAAGGCCAGGGCGTCAGCCAGCAGCATTCCGCGACTTGCCTCCTCAAACAAGCTGAGGTTGGAATAGGTTGGGGACCTTAGTCTCATACGATATGCCGTATTTGTACCGTCACTCACTGCCCGCATTGCAAAAGTACCCCGTGCCGCTTCCACTGCAAAAACATAATCGCCCTTGGCAGGCTTTAGGGTTTTGGGAACTTTTGCTGCCATAACCGGGCCATCGGGCAGTTTGTCAAGTGCCTGCTC
>JACNJZ010000103.1 GCA_014382295.1 Candidatus Desulfobia pelagia
AGGAATCGGAAACAATGGTAATGTTTGATTCTGGGAATTCTGCCGCAACGTCAGCAATCATCTCTACAGCTTGGCAATGCTTGCTTTGGAACTTTATTTCCTTACCGCTGTGTCTTTGTCTTGGACGGTTTTGCTCAATATCCTTCTTGAGGTGGTAGTATCGATGGCTCAAGGGCAAACATGCCCAGCGCCCCTTGATCATTTTGAGCAAACCGATGGATACAACATTCTGTGTCCAGGGATACTTTGACTGATTCTGCTTGGCAGCATGGTCAAACACATTGGCACAGCCAAAGATATTTTTCCCTGTCTTGGGATTGATGAAATCATCGAGTGCCACAAGGAGCCGCCCATTGGTTTCCGGCTCAGGAATCATTTTCCAGACCCTTGACCAAAGCCTGTCCCATGGAATCTTTGAAGAGGCCATGAAGGTATAGTAGCGCTGTAAGCGGTTAAGGAACCGCATCTAGCACCGGGCTCGGTGATATGGCAAAGTCCTCCTCACAATTAACATAAGGAGGTTGCGATGCCAAAAGAATTATCAGAGAAGAAAACAGTATCCAATAAGAAGACATGGCAGGCCCATTTAAAGGCCTGGAGCCAGAGCAACCTGAGTGGCACAGAATATTGTCGTCAGTACCAGCTGTCATACTATGCTTTCATTTATTGGAAAAAGAAGCTTGGCAGCCTGCTGTCACCATCAGTAGAACTTGTCCCGGTGCCTATGAAAATCCATAGCTCCAATACAGCCACCGCACTGAAAGTAGAAGTTGGCGGCAGGTTCAAGGTGGAAATTCCCGATGATTTCACACCGGGAACACTTACCAGAATAATTACAACCCTGGAGGCTTGTCGGTGATTCTTGGTCAGGCTGGGGTAAAAGTATACCTGGCTATTGGCTCAACCGATATGAGGAAGTCGATTAACGGTTTGTCGATTTTAGTGGAAGACCAACTGAATCTTGATCCTTTTTCCGGTCATCTGTTTGCCTTCTGCAACCGAAAGCGGAACATGGTGAAAATACTGTACTGGGACCACAACGGATTCTGCCTGTGGCATAAACGGTTGGAGCAGGACAGATTTCAATGGCCTGAATCGAGGCAAGAGGTTCTTGATGTAAGCAGGCGGGAGCTCAATTGGCTGATTGACGGGCTGACGATTTACCAGCAGCGGACGCATAAGGAGTTACGCTATTCAGCAGTGTTATAGGTAAAAAAACAACTGGAAAAAAAGCATAATTATATTGAAATATCAGCATGTTATGTTATATTGCTGTTATGAGTTTTGACCTATCCACACTCCCTGATGACACTGAATCGCTGAAGCGAATGATCGTCTCTCTCCAGGAAGATTTTAGCGATCTCAAAGAGCATTATGATAAGGAGACTTCAATTCTTCTGGAGCAGATCCGTCATTTGCGCTCCAAGCTGTTTGGTCGTAAAAGTGAAAAACAGATATCTGATGACGGTGTCCGTATATTACCGCTGTTTGATATGCCTGAGCCTGAAGATAGTGAGCTTCCGGATGCTGAAGAAAAGCAGATAGATGTTCCGGCGCATACTCGTAAAAAAGTGGGAAGAAAGCCGCTTCCGGAAAATCTGCCTCGTGTTGAGGTTGTTCATGATATTGCAGAGGAAGAAAAGGTCTGTGGCTGCGGCAGTGAGTTGAGCAGGATCGGTGAGGAAGTATCAGAGCAGCTGGATATTATCCCGGCCAAAATCAGGGTAATTCGCAACATCCGTCCCAAGTATGCCTGTCGGCAGTGTGAGGGAGTTGAGGATGATGGGCCATCTGTAAAAATTGCTCAGGTACCGGCGCAGATTCTGCCGAAGTCATTGGCTACTGCAGGGCTTCTGGCCCATGTGTTGTCGGCCAAGTTTATAGATGCCCTGCCTTTTTATCGCCAGGAGAAGCAGTTGGCCCGCCTTGGTGTTGAGATTACCAGAGCTACCATGTGCAACTGGGCCATGAAGGCGGCGAATGCATGTCAACCTCTCCTTAATTTGCTGCAGGAAGAGGTTGTTTCTGGTCCTGTTATCAATATAGATGAAACAACGGTGCAGGTTCTCAAGGAACCCGGCCGGGATCCGACTACCAAGTCATATATGTGGCTCTTCCGGCGGGGAGATCCGCAGAAAAAGATTTTGCTGTATCAGTATCATCCGACTCGGGCCGGAGATGTTGCAGCTGCATTTCTGCGTGGCTACCAAGGCTACGTGCAGACTGACGGTTACAGTGGCTATGATTTCCTGGATCGTTCCCAGGGCATTGTCCATATTGGCTGCTGGGCACATGCCCGGCGGAAGTTCATGGATGTGATCAAGGCCCAGGGAAAGCACAGGAAGAAGAGAGGCAGCGCTGATGTTGCCTTGAAATATATCCGTGGGCTGTACAGGATAGAAAAAAAGGCGAAAGAGGATAAGCTGTCTGCACAAGAAATATACCAAGTGCGCCAGAAAGAAAGTAAACCGATCCTTGAAGAGTTTAAAAAGTGGCTGGCAAAAAGGTCCCTGCAGACACCACCGAAAGGACTGCTTGGTATGGCCATATCCTATTCACTGAACCAGTGGGACCGGCTAGTGGGCTATATTGAGGATGGTCTTCTTTCCCCGGACAACAATGGGGTGGAGAATGGAATCCGGCCTTTTGTTGTTGGTCGTAAAAACTGGCTTTTTAGTGGAACTCCTCAAGGAGCTTCAGCCAGTGCCGCATTATACAGCCTGATTGAAACAGCCAAGGCCAATGACCTGGAACCGTACAGTTATCTGCGGCATGTCTTTGAGAAGTTACCGACTGCAAAGACTCTGGAAGACATTGAGGCACTCCTGCCGTGGCGGCTTGATAAAAAGAAACTCTACCTCGAAAGTTTACAAGGGATAGAAGAGGCGGTTCAATAACCGCTTACTCATCTCGGCCTGCCGATGATGTAGCATCGTAGCTAAGTGAGCTAAAGTTCATAAAGTGCGCTGGAGTTTGTAAATTCTATAGTATTTTTAGGCACTTTAGGCACTTTAGGCACTTTAGGCACTTTAGGCACTTTAGACATTTCCTCCTCAACGCATCCACCCACCCCTGAATCCGCTTTAAAATCCATTTTTCCGGAACGCGTACATCTTTTCCAGTTGTTTCAATAGGTTGCCTGTTTAGGCAAAATCGGAAAACTGAAATTGGATGAAATGGAGAAGTCTCCAGGTCCTCATTCTTCGCGCGATAAAGTGTCGATAATATATTGAAATAATTGGAATAAGTCATGGGCTGAAATTAATTTTTCAGACTTAATTCGCGACTTTTAGTAATTCGTAAATTCGGGATGTTTTTTCCGGTAAGCAGGCTGTAAATTAGGCCTGATGAGTAATTATACCCAGCAAGAAGAATTTTTGCCAGTGACACCATTGGTTGCTTAACAGCTTGATTCCAAAGCTTTTTTTTGTTGTTTCTTGATTGTTTTGCCTGTCATGGAGATTCTGGCACAAAGTGTGCATTCTAATTTTCTAGAGTTTAAAGGCGACTATTCATTTTGTGATGGATATAATTTTTTTTTCAATTGACTGACAATTGATAAGGAGAAAGAGGATTATGAAAAAAGTATTAGCAAAAGGATTGGCCCTGGCTTTCGTCGGGTCATTGTTTATGGCTGGAAGTGCGATGGCGTTAGCTTTGGATCACGGCGTTAAGCTTCTAGCTGTTGATGGTAATGATGCCGGTTCCTCGGTTACCTTTTTTACGGCTGACACTATAGATGCTTATGCATTGGCATATTCAGTTGTTGATGGTGTGTGGAATGATTTAAGTGCTGGTAGCTTAGTTGATTTTGAGGGGGGAACTGTCTTTGATCTCGCAGTGAAAGATCTAAGTAACACTTATTATTCTTTGTCCGGTGATGTTGCTGATGATACTTATTCTGTGAATTTAGATTTTTCAGGGCTTGTTTCTGGTAGCTTTTCTCAACATCCTGTAATGTCGACAGATTATTGGAATAATTTAACTACAACGTGGACATTTGTTAATCCAGTAGGGTCAACAAATTCAATTATCTTTGCGCTCTCGAGTGTTACCGATGGTGTTGCTCCAGTCCCAGAACCAGCAACAATGCTGTTGTTCGGAACAGGTCTTGCTGGTCTCGCTGGTTACACCCGCAAACGACGTGCTCAGAAAAAATAAGTAAGTTTGTTGGGCTGATAGCTCAAGTCTCACAGAAATAAAAAAACGCTCGATCTTTGATAGAGATCGGGCGTTTTTTTATGCTATACTGACGGCTGCTAGAGTTTGTTTGGTTATTTGCGCTCGTTGTGTTATTGAGTTGTGGATTCTGGATCTTCTGTTCATGGTCAGTCGCAAAAGCGATATGATGAAGTCCGGCTCCCATCGTATTGCGCCCAAAGAGATAGAAGAGATCATCCTTCATCAGATTGTCTTTCTCGACGAACTCCCCAAAACCGCCACCGGCAAAATTAAAAAAGCCGATTTAAAATAACCCCTGCATTCTTTCTATTAAGTGGCTCTTAAGGAAACTCAGCTGAAGAGTCCTTTTTACTTTTCTGCCGCCTATGGTTACTGGATTCCCGCCTTCGCGGGAATG
>JACNJZ010000158.1 GCA_014382295.1 Candidatus Desulfobia pelagia
GCATCAGGTAGATCACTATATTAGTGAACACTCAGAAGTAGAATTTAGTCATGGTATGTGCCGAAAATGTTCTGATGAATTATATGGGGGGCAGGGTTGGTATGAAGAAGCAGTGAAAGATGGTGAAATCCCAAGCGATTGATATTGCCAACAGCCAGTTTATTCCATTTCCCTCCAAGCATAATCATAGGTTACTACTGTATCTAGGAACCAGAAGGGTAATAAACTCAGGTTCACCTTACTTAAATACATATTAACCCTGACTATGAAGGCTGGAGACACAATCTCCGGCCTTTTCAATTTCACGGGTTTGTTGTAGAAAGCTGTGATGCTGAACCTGCTCCGCCTGATATTCCTTTTGCTGCTGATAGCTGCCGTAGTTTCCCCGCTCATTCTGTCAGAGAGTCACGACAAGCTGGCCATAGGCATTATCGATTTATGCCAGGATAGTGACCTGATCATTCTTGGAGAGAAACACAAGAAGCCAGATAGCCAGGAACTTCTTCAGGCTATCGTCAACGAATGGGTTGCTGAAAATGAGAGTGTATTTATCGGACTTGAAATCTCTAGAGACAATCAGGCAGAGCTTGACGCTGCCTTGTCCGGCGGGAATCTTCCTGAGGGTACTATATCATCGATAATCGATCATCAGGCTTATAGGCATATGATTAAGGAACTGGGACGTTTGCCTGTTACAGTTAAGGCAATTGATTCCTCTGCCGAAGACGGCAACAGGGATCAGGGTATGATGGGGCACATGGTTCCTCTCATTCGTGCCGACAGGTATGATAAGGTCATTATCCTTGTTGGAAACAATCACGCTATAAAGAGCATTAAATGGCATCCGGAAACAGGGCATAGCAGACTCGGAAACCAGTATCTTGCTGGCAGACTGGAACAGCAAGGAGTCAATGTCTGCAGTGTTGTCCAGGACTTTGCACTTAATACAGGAAAACCAAGACTACTACCAACAACGTCCCAGGAAGGATCTCATGCGGCTATGCACGTTATAAAGGCTGTATACCATGATGAGGAAATGTCTGGGACAGATGTTGCTGATGCTGTGGTCGTCTGGTAAATATATCGCCTATGGAAACAATTGGTTCTTTACTTAAAATAGGCAACATCATCCTCTTCCTCATCGTCTTTATGGCACTGGTCCTGATACCAATGCGCAGACAGAGAAAAGAGATCCGGCAACTGCGTGAACAAACGGAAATGCTGCTACGGGCCATTGAGAGACTTGAATTTGAACAGGATGTATACAATCCTGCCAACCAACAAGATCTTGCAGAGAAGTCGAACTTAGTAACCGTAAATCATGAGCATATTCAATAACCTCCCTGCTTTTTATAATGGACACTTCTGAGTCTACTAAAAAACATAAACATATCAGCAGGGACGAAAACAAGAACCGTACTTCCTATGGGTGGTACTGCCGAGTTACGTATCAAAAGAAACTGCATAGAAAATATTTTGCTGATAAAAAGTTTGGAGGCAAGGAGCAGGCTTTAAAAGCTGCGATATCTTGGCGGAATGCTAAAGAACAGGAGCTGGGAATACCTCGTACTGACAGGCTTCTCTACACTAAATCCCGGAGTAACACTGGGGTTACAGGTGTAATTCTGGCAGAAAAGTATAATCGTTATGACGTTATATGGTCTAATGCTGAAGGGAAATGTTGTAAGACCAGTGTTGCAATAAAGAAACACGGAAAAAAGAAAGCCTTTGAAATAGCCTGTAAAATACGAGAAGAAAAAAATGCTATACGCCTCAAGAGTGAATTGCCGCAAAAAACTAGAAACTCCTAACTAACCTGATCTTCCTCAATATTTTCCTGTAATTTAACCAGTAATTCCTGCCGGAACTCTTCACTCTCAAGAAGTTTAATAGCAAGGACTTCACACAGCCCTGCTGCAAGGCTAACATGCCCCTCATGAGATATATCAACTTCGATATCGTCACCATTGGCGGTTAAAATCAGAGCTGCCTGGTTGTCCTGTAGGGTTATTTCTGTCATTGTCTGTTCCTGATGTTATGGTTTGCAGATGCCACATGGTTTATAACCGGCCTGGATCGCATCATTTCTGTTCGTAAAAGGATGAATGCAGTTCTTGCAGTCATACTGCTTACAGCTGGGTCGGTGAAAGACATGGCTACTGATGTTTCCATGATAGGTCATCCCCTGGCCGCCAAGAAGTGCTGGTGTAGATTTACTTGCCCCGTTCTTCGCTTTCCGCCACTCCCAGGGTGGCATTGGGTTTGGTTCAATCCATAAGCCAGCATTAGCCTTCCTCGCTATATCTTCTATCTTGAGCCATTCAGAACAAAATGACTCTTTACAATATTGCCTGTACACCCAGGCATATCCGGCACGCACCAGCTCTTTATTTAACGATTTTCCATACACATTCACAAGACCGACAGTTCTGCCATAGCGGTCTATGTCGATAGGCTCAACATCTACGATCTTATTGGCTGCAAAATTGGCAGTGAACTTCTTGGCTTTCTGGCCGAAAGACTGGGCCTTCTCCGGGGTATCAACGCCGTAGAGCCGGACCTTCACCTGTTTCCCTTCATGCAGGACCTTAATGGTATCACCGTCACTGATGCCAACGACTTTACCAGTCCAGGCATGGCTGACAGAGCAGGAGAGAAGGATAATGAAGGTGAGGAGTATTGTAGGGCGGAAATATTTCATAGGTGCAGAATATCTCACAGGACGTTGTTTGATGCAACTGGTATTGATCCAGAAAAAGAATTACTGAAGCACGCTTAACCCTTCCTCATATGTTTGCCATGCTCTAGTGCTTACCTCAACAGCCTTGCCCATTTCTTTCTAGGTTTTTCCTTGTGAAGATCTCGCTAATTTTAATTTGTTTTCAAGGGGCATATCTGCACTTTGATTACCGACATCCCTTTGATGGCTTGATAACTTCATACTTACCTGTTCTTGGGTTTAATATTGTTGCAGGGCCCTGCCTACGGTCCTTTTCTTCTACTGGTATATGAGCGGCGAGAGCGGCACGTTGCAGCTGGAGCTGGCGGATTGTTTCGTCCATCTGGTGGACAGCTTCCTGGAGTGGTGTAAGTTCTCTTAGAGTCATGGCTTTCTTCCGTTTGAAGTAATAATGAATAAGGGGTGTTCAATGTACACCCCTTATTGCAGCTTCGAAACGAAGGCTATAGCAGGTTAAACCTGTTGGCAAGGGTTATCTGTAGCAACTGGTCGACTGCAATAACCCATTTCTACCCATCACTCATGGCCCCTACCGGAACTATGGAAGAAAACAACTTCTTTTCCGAAGAGCTTTCCGAGTCGTCTTGCTCCGTCATCAACGCTGTCAGGCATCTGTACGGTAATGATTGTTCCTGGCTCGATGTCTGTTCCGAAATATTTTCCAACGATTCTTGAGAGCTGTTTTGATCTTCTGGTAATTTGTCTTTGGTCATGGTGCTCCTGACTGCCGTCATCGGCTCGTTTTGAAAGAGAAGCTTGGGCTGATGCCTGCTTCCCATCCCTGGACAAGGAATCGATCTCGGATGGGATCAATCAAAGACTGTTTTATGGTGTATATTCCTCCTTTTTTTGTTGAGGGCCTTGACGCTGCCTGCGGGGTTGTAGCAACCTTATCGCCAAACATTCTTACTGCCAGCCAAGCTCTTTTTGCCCCCAACAATGACACCTAACGTTTACTTCTTTTGCATTATTGACACGGGATTGTCTTGTTAAATTTACGTTTATTTTTGGCAATCCAGTCAGCCAGCACACCTGCTTTTTCTTCGGCCTCTACTCTCTCAGTAGGTTCAAGTTTCTTGGCATATTCAGTAAAAATATTAATAAAATCAAACATGGAAGCATTGTCTCTATAGATAGACTCAAAAACCTGCCGCGAATACTCACCGGCATACTTTTCTGGAATACATCCTATAATTTCTTTTTCCCTGAATATCTTATTCTCCTTCCTGTTTCCCTCTCGTGGAATATTGGGAATATTAAACCCGTCAATAATTTTTCTTTTTGAACCCTTGATAATGTCAAAGATCATATCCGAACGGTTCGTTCTTGCCAGTAGTTCAGGATTAAATTCTAAGGCACCTAGCTGCTCTATCATTTCCCTCGCCCGTCCAATCTGCCGGGTAATTTCACCAAAGGCACGTTCCAAACGGCTAGTGAAACTCTCTTGTTTGCCCGAATGAAATATTCTATTTACTGCTGTACCTGCTGGTGCAACCATGCCGTTAGCACAAACCTTTCTGTGCAGAAAAAAATTAATATTGACAGAGGAATCACCAACCATGCTGTTTTTAAACTGAAAACCAAGCTCCGTTTCATCCTTTCCCTCACCACCTCTCCCCTTAACAACCCCCACTTGCTTTTTCATAGTAAAACGTAAACCGAGCTGAGTATTGATGGAGTAGCCACCTCGAAACATAAAATCATCATCCCCAGGAAACGAGGACGCCTGTTTCCTCTTCGGAGAGAGAAGTTTTTCGATATCCTGCAGCAACTGAAAGTTACTATAACCAATATATGACTCTGATACTATCCCAATAATCTCATTGGAATTCT
>JACNJZ010000109.1 GCA_014382295.1 Candidatus Desulfobia pelagia
ATACAAGGCGTAGCATTTTTTCAGATGCGAGGCCATACATGTGGTATGCCGAGTGCCTGAAAAATTGCTGCAACACAGGAGGTCTGACTTTTTACGACGCCATCAACTATTTAAATAAATAACAAACAACCTGCAAAACTTTTTCAATAATAGCACTTCTTTTTTCAACAGAGGGAAAGGGTTTATGGGATGACAGCAGCTTCATCACCCGATGCATCCTTTATTATTTATTTAATTTAAACGTATCATACAGGAACGATATGGGAAAATCCGGCAAAAAAAACACAACACAATCCGACACTCAGGTAGTTCGTCAATTTTTCCGTATGCCCATAAATAACTGTTCCAATATTTCTTTTCAGATCGATAATAATCCATTCGAAATAGTCAATATAGGAAACAGCGGCATTGCCTTCTATACCGGTGAATCCTCTACGAAACTTGAAGCCGGCAAGGGTCTTCACCCTGTAGAGTTAAGGTTACACGACACTTCGATTTCCCTCCAGGGACAGATAATGCACATTTCTGCAAATGGCGATCAGGAAATATGCGGAATGAAATTCATCGACATGGAAAATGACAGACAGGAAATTCTTGAGAAATACCTGAATGACACACTGGCATCAGTGTTTAATAAATGATCCGACGAAATTATCACCTTATGGCTCAAAATTTGCATTTTTTGTAAAGAAAAAGTAATCTTTTTTTCTATGATCAAATAATTCTGGAGTAATCAGTATGGTCCTTACCTGCCCTCATTGCAATAAAGATCACCACATAAAGAACAATCAGATTCCTGAAGGCGTGACAAAAGTCCGCTGCAAGGAATGTAAAAAAGAATTCCCTCTTAATCTTGCTTCCAAGGAGAAAAAACAGACTCAATCTCCCAGAAAAATTGCCGTTGCCCTCAGCAAAGGCGGAGTTGGTAAAACAACCACAGCCGTTAACCTTTCCGCCGGGCTTGCTATGGCGGGTCATAAAGTGCTTCTTGTTGATACCGACACCCAGGGACAGTCCGGCTTCATGCTTGGTGTCAATCCGCGGGCAGGTTTAACTGAATTCATCAACAGGGAACTGTCAGAGGAAGAAACACTCTGCAAAGCTCGTGAAAATCTGTGGCTTCTCTCTGGCGGGAAATCCATTGCCGGACTGAAACGGGTCATAGACCGTAAAGATTTCGGCGGCGAAAAGACACTTGCCGAGAACCTGACTCGTATCGAAAAAAACTTTGATTACATTATTATTGACACATCTCCCGGCTGGGATCCCATTATTGTCAACGTACTCTTTTACGCGCATGAGGTTTTAACTCCTGTATCACTTGAAGTCATGACCCTTCAGGGACTCGTCGAGTTTTTAAAAAGTATGTCCTCCATACAAAAATACAATAAAGAGCTTTCTCTCAGCTATATTCTGCCCACCTTCTTTGACAAAAGAGTACGGAAATCAAATGGGATATTATCCAAACTCGAAGATTTATATGGGGATAACATCTGCAGCCCTATCAGATACAATGTCAGGCTTTCTGAAGCACCAGCCAACGGCCAGACAATCTATGAATTTGCACCTGGCTGTAATGGAGCCCAGGACTACCGGGACCTCGTCAGAAAAGTAACAGGAAACGGCAAGTTGTTTACTTAAAACAGAAAAACCTGAGGCAACCTTCCAAACTCACAAAGTACCATTTAACCTTTTCCGATAAAAACAATGCCACTCGTCACATCCTCAGACATTATCATTACAGCAAATGAAGCCTCGGAAGCACTGGGACTTAAAATTGCCAATGAAATGGGCCTGGAGTTCACCAAAACAACAAAAAAATACTTTACCGATGGCGAGATTTATCATTCTTTTCCTGAAAAAATCGCCGGGAAAGACATTATCATTGTTGGCAGCTCCCATAATGACTCTTCTCACCAGGAATTGATCGACCTGATAGATGGCTGTCATTTTCTCAGAGCACGTACTGTGAATGTTGTTATCTCCTACCTCGGATATTCCACGATGGAACAATCCAAGCCCGGATCAAACGAAATACCAAAGGGAATCACAAGAACAAGACAGATTTTTCGCGCACGACCACATTTCGTTGCCTTCATTGATCTCCATTCAGAGGCAGTTCTCCACGCCCATGGAGGCAATGTACATACGCAGCACATTCACACCAATGAATTGATCGTTGAAAAAATTAAGGAATTACAACTGCAAAATTTCGTTCTCGTTTCGCCTGATTATGGCAGGAGTAAATGGGTGGCAAAACTTGCCGGCCTTCTTGACGCTCCGCATACCGCTGCAGACAAGGACCGATTCGCTATGGATGAGACCATGGTTGGCCAGGTTGCCAGTGTGGTCAACGGCAAGACCGCCATTATCTGCGATGACATGATACGCACAGGCGGGTCAATCATTCAGACAGCAGAACGGTGCAGGCAAGCCGGCGCCGTCGATACCATCCTGTATGCAACACATCTTGTCCTGGCCGGTGATTCGCGGGAAAAATTCAAAAGACATGGCATTGCAAAAATAATCGGAGCAGATACATACCCTGGATGCGTCACAGATGAACTTCTTGAAGTATACAGTGTCGCTCCCCTTGTTGCCTCAGTGTTGAACCGTCAGCTTAAAATAAGAATATAACAAGACACTTAAAAAATCTGAAAACAGAATTGTGAACACATGGAAAGAGAAAGAAAGCATGAAAGACTGTCGGCAAAACTTAATGTTGGCTTATGCCTCTACGACCAGACGACAGGAACAAAACTGACACGAGAAGTCTCCTGTCGGCTTTCTGACATTTCCCGCCAGGGAGCAGGTTTGAAAATCCCGCAAATCCTTATTGACGGCAAGCATCTCTGTTATACCGCCCAGGACTCTGACACCGTCGACCTGATCCTTGTCTTCCATGACATTACCGACGAATCAGCATCAACGGTTATTCTTGCAAAACCAGTCTGGTTCGATCGTGACATGGAAGACACCGTACTTCCTTTCAAAATCGGGGTAGAATTTCTGGCCCAGGCTTCCAATGAACTCCTGAAGGATATTTCAAATCAGATCTAAAAACACAACGACAGACACTATTGAACATATTTCAAAACAACCTGGCGAAACTGTTTTGCCGCCATGGGTATTTGCTTCAATTCAGTTTTATGAAGAATATCATATGCCGGCCTTGAATACAGTGCCCATGTCGCATCCTGGTCAATAAGTAGGGCTGCACCCTCCAAAGCTATTCCGGCAAATAATCCTCTGCTTCTTGAATAGGAATAGATTTCAGATCTGAATTGAATATCAGTACTTGCTTCCGCATGTCGACCAACTGGTCCGGCAGCAACAGAAGCGTCTGCACCAAGAGTAAATTTTCCTTTTTCAATGGCATTGATGCTTTTCAGATTCTTAAATACCAGAATAATGTCGGTGGACTGCACTCCTATCTGCCATCCAATACTGGCGCCGGTCAGGGTAACCATGACAGGATAATGCCACGCACCCTCTTTATCCCTTACCATCATCAAGCCGCTACCGTATCGCCCTCCAATGATAAATCCAGCCTTAATAAGACCAGGGATAACGACAATCGCATGGGCATTCCTGAGTAAAGTAGGCGGAATAGACTGTTCCGGAATTGAAAATATTTCCTCAAGAACTCCTGAAGCTTCAATAACCTTCTGACCTGAATCGGAGTGATTTCGAGCAAGAGGCTGTCCTGCAAAAGAAAAGAAAGTTACAAAAAAGAGTACTGCGATTTTAAACTGTAAACTCATAGAGTATTCCCCTGATTGATTTCTCAATAAAATAGATGACAAAATTCTGTTGCCTGCAATCGTTTCTTTATAACAAACACGCACCGGCATTACTGTAACTATTTCTTAAACTGTTCATGACACTGCTTCTTATCCTTTTGTATGATATCCATGGACTGACGTGCCAGATCAAAATTGGATTTTTGGGCTGCCTTCAGGCATACAGCTATCTCTTTTGTGCAGTTTTGCCACCTGTCAAACCACTTTTTATCAGCATACACAGTGTATTCTTCAAATTTTTTCAGCAGATTTTGACAGTCCTGCTGATCAGGCAAAATATCGGATTGCATTTTTTTGGTAATGTCTTTCCAAAGTCGGCTAATTTCTTTTTTCAGTTTTTTTTGCTGGGAACTCATAAAGCAAGTGTCCTTTTAAGAATAATATTAAGCAGTGAATCAATAGTCATCTGAAAATGAATAGGGACAAAAATCGTTGTATAATTATCAATTATCAACGCGGGCCCCTGCATTACCACACCGGGAGATAATTTACTGCGTTGATATACAGGAACAGATTCTACACCATGCTGGAAACATATATCCGCCCTGCCCTCTTCCTGATGAATATAGTCCTGCTGTTTCTTTTCCTGACGGGGCAGCTGGCATGCCGTCTTTTTCATTTTCACAGTACATCGGATGGATACAAGTTCAAGTGGGATATCGGGAAGCTGATAGCCGAAATGATGCTCATGGGCTTTATGGAACAGTTCTTCAAAATCATCTTCATAGCTGATACTGATTTCGTACGACTGCCCCTGATATCTCAAATCAAGGAAACAGTCTGATTCAGATACGCCACCCGCGCATAAATGATATAACTGACCCGCCAATTGTTTTTCCAGGGCGGCAAAAGCAGGTTTCAAGACCTTATGAGAGATACCATCACCGGAGAGAAAAAGGGCCCTGCTTGCGTCTAATGCAGGTTCAGACATAACCATACCCTGGGCTGAAAGAATACCGGCCCTGGCAGGGATAATAATTTTTGAAATACCGAGCTCCACGGCCAGTTCACAACAATGCAATCCGGAAGCTCCACCAAAGGAAAACAGAACAAATTCCTTTGGATCATAGCCTCTTTCCAGCGAAACAGCGCGGATAGCCTTGACCATTCCGATATTTACAATACGTATAATGCCCATGGCAGCTTCGACTGGTGGAATGTCAAGAGATCGGGCAAAATCCTGCATTTTATCCTGTACCTTGTCGGGATGAAGAACCATCTCACCGCCAAGAAACTTATCCGGCAGCAATCTGCCCAGAAAGAGATTGGCGTCGGTTACTGTAAGCCTGTCGCCAGTACCGTAGCAAACCGGTCCAGGATCAGCACCTGCGCTTTCCGGTCCGACATGCAGGAGACCTCCTGCATCAATACTGGCAATAGAACCGCCTCCTGCCCCAACTGTATGAATATCCATCACCTGAATTCGAATTGGATAATCATCTAGTGTATAATCACGAGTCAAGGTAGGAGCTTTATCACAGAGAGAGACATCGGTGGAAGTACCACCCATATCAAAGGTAATGATTTTTTCAATACCCATTTCCCTGGCAAGCCGGAATGCCCCGTGGACCCCGCCGGCAGGACCTGAAAGGATGGTGTGAACTGCCCTGTCGGCGATTCCTTCAGCAGGAAGAATACCACCGTTTGACTGCTGTATGTATAAGGAATTTTTCCTGAGTTGATATACGAGTCTATTTATATATGAAGAGATAACAGGAGCAAGATACGCATTTATGAGAGTGGTTGACACCCTTTCATATTCACGAAATTCAGGAAGAAGCTGCGATGAAAGAGTCACGGGAAGAGAAAGTTTACATAACTCAGAGGAAATCTCATTTTCATGATCAGGGTTCAGGTACGAGTGCAGAAAGCAGACGGCAGCAGATTCAATAGCGTTGTCTTTACAAAACTGATGCAGTTCAGCACCAATACCTGTGTCTATTGATTTTTCTACTTCACCCTCAGCATTGATACGCTCTGTAATACCAACAACAAGAGAACGCGATATTATCACAGGAGATCTTTTCAGATTTAAATCATACAGAAATTTTCGATTCTGCCGACCAATAAAGAGAATATCCTCAAAACCCTTTGTTGTCAGAAGTAGGGTTTTAGCTCCTTTTCTTTCAATAAACGCGTTTGTTCCCACAGTAGTTCCATGAATAATCTCAAGATCAGGCGGAAGGGTAAACAGTTCATCGGAAGAAGGGTCCGAGAAAAAATGGCGCAACCCTTTCAATATGGCAATACTGGGATCTTCAGGAGATGAAGCGACCTTATAGGTTTTAAAACCATCAGAGGTCTGTAAAATAAAATCGGTAAATGTACCGCCTGTATCAATTCCAAGTTTCATAAAAACAGCCGTAAAATCCTAAGAACCTTTGGGCACACATACCCATATACTCATAGACTATATCAAGGACTTAGAGTATATTTTGATCATTTAAATGGCCTGACAGAGATAGCATTTTCAGACAATGCTGATCCATCTGGCAGTAATCGTTTTGTGGTATTGACAGAAACTGCCTTTTTTATTTCATTTCAAGCAGATAACTTTATTTTATATATGTACTCATTCATTGCTGATTCTTCAAATAGTTTTGTTATTCTTCTCCACACACTCTAATATGAAATCCGGGAGGACAAAATGAAGGAATGGGCTTGTAGTGTCTGCTGTTTTATATGTAAAGGTGAAAACGCTCCCGACATTTGTCCTGCCTGCGGGGAGTCAGGAGGCAAATACATACTGAAAGAAGATGACACCATTCTCTGGTGCGATGAACACGTCATTGGCTCCGCTCAAAATGTTGACCCTGTTGTTCTTGAAGGATTAAAGGCCAATTTCGAGGGAGAATGCACCGAAGTTGGAATGTATCTGGCAATGAGCCGTCAGGCAGATCGAGAAGGATACCCTGAAGTTGCTGAAGCATATAAACGCATAGCCTGGGAAGAAGCGGAACACGCCGGGAAATTTGCCGAACTCCTGGGAGAATATGTTACGGATAACACCAAAGAAAATCTCAAAGCAAGAATTGAGGCAGAATTTGGTGCCTGTCAGGGCAAAAAAGATCTTGCTGTTAAAGCCAAACAACTCAATTACGATTCAGTCCACGATGCACTCCATGAAATGTGTAAAGATGAAGCTCGTCATGGCCAAATATTCTGCGGCCTCCTGAAGCGCTATTTCGAGTAAACCATTCAAAGCAATATCCTGCTTGATTATCGCTAAACCAAATATTTCGATAAGGAGCATCAAAGAGATTATGACTCATCTCCCTCATCCAGTTCTTATTTCAGAGCGAAAAGAAAATGTTATTTACCTCACTCTGAATCGTCCAGATGTTCTTAATGCTCTTAACAAATCGTTACTGTTTGAAATAAAAAAAGAATTAGAAACAATACAAAATAACCCGGAAATTCAAGCTGTTATAATCACAGGAGCTGGCAATAAAGCCTTTTCCGCCGGTGCTGACATACAATATTTGAATCAGGCCTCTCCGTTGCAGGTCCGGGAATTAGCAAACCTGGCTGTATATGTAAATCACCTCATCGAGAATTTAAATAAAATTTCAATTGCCTTAATTAACGGCTTTGCCTTAGGCGGAGGCCTTGAACTTGCTGAATCCTGCATGTTCAGGATTGCGGCCTCTACTGCAAAAATCGGCCACCCGGAAGTCCGCATCGGTGCTGTTTCAGGTTGGGGAGGCACAACACGCTTACCCCGGCTCATTGGTAAAAGCAGGGCAGCAGAAATGCTTCTTACCGGTAAAATGATAGATGCCAATGAAGGCCTTCAGATAGGCTTGGTTAATCGTGTAACAGATTCCGAAAACTTATCTAGTGAGGGAGAAAAATTACTACAGCAAATCCTGCAAAATTCCCCTATTGCCGTAAACCTGACCTGGGACGCTGTTCATAGAGGACTGGATTTGCCAATTGATGAATCAGCCAGACTGGGGGCAGACTATTTTGGACTGGTCGCTACTACTGAAGACTTTAGAACGGGTACAAAAGCATTCCTGAAAAAACGAAAAGCAAAATTCCAAAACAGGTAATGTTCTCCCATCCAAAATGGTTATCAAAAAAATGAATAGATCAGGGAAATTCATCCGGATAGCGCAAGACAGGCTCATTCTTCTCGGAGTTATATTAGGCATAGTTTTCTGGATACTTGAGTCATTCATGCATGCATATTTTTTCCCTTCTCAGTTCTCGAATATGTCCATGGAAATATTTAATCCCGGAGCACATGAAATCTGGATGCGCCTGACTGTATTCACCATGTTTATTCTTTTCGGGACCTATGCACAGAAAATAATCGTTGCTTTGAGAAAGGCTGAAGAAGTTGCTCAACTTGCCAATACGGAACTAAGCCAGATATTTGATACATCTGCAGATGGAATGCGCGTCGTTGACAAAGAATTCAACGTCCTTCGGGCAAATAAAACCTTCTGCACTCTTGTCGGTCTGGCACGGGATGAAATTGTTGGAAAAAAATGCTACGAAGTCTTCAAGGGTCCTAGATGTAATACATCCAAATGCCCGATGATACGCATTCAGGCAGGAGAAGAAAGACTTGAACAGGACGAAATAAAGACATGCGAAAACAATAAGGAAGTCCCTTGCATTGTTACTGCCACTCCATTTCGCAATCATGAAGGAAAACTGATCGGCATTGTTGAAGACTTCAAGGATATTTCCGAACGGAAAAATACGGAAGAAGAACTGCGACACTCCCATGAACGATTGCGTGATCTTGCTCAGCACCAGGAAATGATACGCGAAAAGGAAAGAAGCCGGATCGCCAGAGAAATCCATGATGAACTGGGGCAGACACTGACTGTCCTGAAAATGGATATTCACTGGCTTGCCCGCAGGTTCCCGGAAAATAATGTCGTTATCCAGGAAAAGATAAAGACCATGACCACCCATGTTGACAATACCGTTCATCAGGTACAGAAACTCTGTTCGGAATTAAGACCCGGCGTCCTGGATGACCTTGGGCTTTCAGCAGCAATTGAATGGCAGGCAAATGAATTCCGAGACCGAATGGGGATTACTTTTGATCTTACCTCAGAACCTGAAGATATTACCCTGGAAGGCACCCTCTCGACAGCCATATTTCGCATCTTCCAGGAGACCTTGACCAACATTGCCCGTCACTCAGGGGCCACCCGGGTCGAAATTGCCCTTACGGATAATGATGACGGAGTCACACTTACAGTAAGGGACAATGGAACGGGTATAACGGAAGAACAGATTCTTTCTTCGAAATCCCTAGGGTTAATCGGGATGCGTGAGCGCGTTAATTCCCTTACCGGAACATTTTCCATCAATGGAACTGAGAACAAAGGCACTGTCATAACAATCAATATTCCCGTTCAATCCAGGAAAGACAATGATACGAATTCTTCTTGCTGATGATCATACTATTGTTCGTGAAGGCCTCAAGCAGATACTCGCGGAAACCTCTGATATTGTTGCCACAGGAGAAGCGGCCAATGGCCTCCAGGTATTAAATGCGGTCAGAAAAAACAGATATGATCTTGTGATTCTGGACATTGCCATGCCCGGCAGAGGAGGACTGGATGTTTTGAAGGACCTTAATAAAGAGTATCCTGCTCTCCCTGTCCTCATGCTCAGCATGTATCCGGAAGAACAGTATGCCGTTCGTGCTTTAAAAGCCGGAGCCTCAGGGTATCTAACCAAAGAAAGCGCTGCGGATGAATTAATCGCCGCTATTCACAAAGTAACTCAAGGCGGAAAATATATCAGTGGGATGCTTGCCGAAAAACTGGCAAGCTATCTTGGAGACAGCTCGGAGAAAGCGCCGCATGAACTGCTTTCCGATCGTGAATATCAAGTGATGCTGATGATCGCCGCAGGCAAAACAGTCTCTGATATTGCTGATGAATTGTCCCTGAGCGTCAAAACCATAAGCACCAATCGAAGTCGTGCTTTACAGAAAATGGGTATGAAAAACAATGCCGAGTTTACCTACTATGCAATAAAAGAATCTCTGGTAGGCTGAAAGCAAAACCTGAATCCCGTGTGCTGACAGCCACTCACGGATTACCGCACAATTCACCCTGTAGGACAAACACCGAGAACAAACAGGCTTTCTGTCCTACAAAAAATACCGATTCCCTCCGATATACCTTTCCTGCCAAATATATTATTCTATTTTCTAATACCGTATTGAAATAGATTGTAATCCTATGTGCTCATTGGATCCAAAGCTTTCCCTTCATCTAAGGGAAATACAGGAAGAACATTTGTAACTATGTCGTGTTTAACCATGATAATGGCAGAACAAAGTGTGAATACACAGCGTAGAAGAATACTAAACACGAAAACAAATCAATTCAACGGTGATGAAAAAATGGAATTACAGGAAGCTTTAATGAGCAAAACATATTACACTCAAGAACGAAGAAGACATAAACGCTTTGTAATAAATACAGATAAAATCGCCTATGCAGTGTTGCGGCCGCCAGTTAATAAAATTGGCAAAGTCATTGACATCAGCCTTACAGGTCTTGCGTTCAGCTACTTCTCGGCCAATGGTGAAGTATTAAACTCAAGTCGCATTGATATCCTCACGGATGAAGGTTTATTTCTTGAGGACATTCCCTATTCTATCGTCAATGATTGTATAATATCCAGCGAACAGCCATTCAAGCAAATAACAACGCATCGTCATAGTGTGCAATTTAGAAATTTGTCTGAAAATCAAGTCCTTCGCATTCAGTCATTTATTGACACCTATGGCCACAACATTATCCCAGAATCGTAAATCAGAAGCCTTTTACCTCCCCCTTTTTTAAAACTCTAAGAAATTCAGAGATTGACCATCTGAAAACCGTTATTTCAACCTTGACTTTGGCGAAAGAAATGAACAGGCAAACTGATTACACGATTGATAAGTTAGTTAAAATACTTGGCACTTGTGATTGTGAACGTAACGAATTTTCAGTTGACACTTCCCAGTGGCATCCCCGTTGTTTTTTAGTAAATGAAATTGGTCTTACAATGATGTCGGATGACAAGGCTGGAGCTTCTGAAGCACTAACAGAGCTTCTTTGTCATGAAAACTATTGTGTAAGAATTTCAGCCTATTGCTTTCTGAAAAAAACAGACGGTCTGGCAGAAGAAATAATTAAAAAACTGGTTGGTTTTGAAGATCATCCTGAAAATAAGAATTTAATACTGGACGCTAAAAACAGACTGCTGAACAAGTGAACCCCCTCCCCTTCTCACAAACCTATATTAGTCACAATAACAGATATCTCCCCTGCCAATTTCCCATCCGGGTCTCGAGCTACCAATGGAGCATTATTGCTCAGATTATCCTCAATTTCAGGATATTTATTTATATGACCAGGGCATCCTATTCGAACTGAAAGATATCTTTTTGCAAGATCTGAAATGGTATGTGCAACCTGATTAGCCTGCAGTAAACTTGGGGCCCTGTTGACGATAAGATGGGGTTTAAATCCAATTATCGACTTGAGAACCTGGGGGAGATCAAAAGGGTCGTTCTCGGCAACACGGTCTAAAAGCGAGACTATGGTTTGGGACATTGGCTGGCCATTTGCCACAGTACATTTTTTCAGGACGGTGGAAAGTTGAGGGTCAAGATCTCTTTCAGCGTCATCTAAATGATCTGCTAATCTGTTAATTTTTCGATAAAGAGCCGTTTTTATAAACTGATAGGAACCAATATAAGAAGCAGAGTCCCGTGTTGTTATAACGAGCCCGTGATCTGCCAACAGAAAAAAATCGAGCATGTTAAATGAAGTATCACCACCAAGATCAAGTATTATGAAATCAGCGTCAAGGCCCTTGATGGCGCGTATCAGTTTCATTTTCTGGGCATGATGAATATTTGCAGCACCCAGTTCTGAGCTGTCTCCACCAATTATTTTCGGTCCATAACTACTATCAATAATGATATCTTCCAGAGATGGATATTTCTTCTTCAGAAAATCATTAATAGTGCGGTCAAGAATGTATTTTTCTCCAAGATAAAGGGCCAGATTGGCCCCTCCCAGATCAAGGTCCATTGCTATTACCGAGAAGCCTTTCTGGGCGAGGAAAACGCTTACGTTAGCAGCAAACATGCTTTTTCCGATACCGCCCTTCGAACCACCGACAGCGATAATTTTAGGGCCAGAATCTGATTTGATTTCAGGAAAATCGCCATTCACAGCAGAAGACAGAAGGACATAGGCCTGTCTCATTTTCTCATGATAATATATGGCCTTATCCTGACTGCCCCCCTGTTTTCTCCCCTTGATTATCCGCTGTACCTGCTTCTTCTTTCTGAGACAGACATCATCAAGGATAGATCTGTCAATATTTCGAAGAAAAGAAATATCAAAAATCTGTTTGGGCGGAAAAAAATAGGCACATGCTTCCTGAACAGCAGCAAACTGATTCTGGCTATATGATTTAATTGGGAGCATAGAAAGAGCCTGGTACATTCATTTCTTGAACTTCCTTAAAACAGTTTTTAAAGATAAATTATAAAGTGGCTCTATATGAAACCCAGCTACATCTTTCTGGTGCCCCGATAACTGCATTCGGGGATGACAAGTCATAAGTTAGACCGTCATCCCGGCATGTTTTTAGCCGGGATCCAGGAAACATAGGCTACTTGAAAAGCGACAGGAGACCGTTAGCTGAGTTTCCTTAAGAACCACTAATTATAATGAGTTCAAATAAGATAAGAAGTATTTAGGGGACGACCCATCATAAACTTTTAGTATATGCCTGTAAAAGTTCTCTGATGCAATACATTGTTGTCATCCCAAAGAGAGCATAAACAAAAAAAGCCTTACAACTATATCGGCTGTAAGGCTTTTTTCTTTATCAGTATTCTGGAAAAAACTATTATAATCTAAGACCTTCAAGACATTCTTTTAATGCAACAAGATCTTTTTCATCAGGGTGTCCTTGTGCAGTTTTGGCATCAGGAAGCCATGGCGGAGGCTCAGGCTTGGCTGCTGCCTTTTCCATGAACTGAGGACTCACTTCTCCCTGACAGCTGAAAGTTGCAAGGACCTGAGCATCAGGAATAATGCCTTCAGCAAACTTCATCCCGTTTTGAGCATGTGCAGAATTTTTTGCTGCACCATGGGTGGCTGCCAGAATTACCTTCTGATTTGTGATTTTAGCAAGATATTCCTGGCTCTTGGGATCTGGTTTTCCTGCCTGGAACCAGAACGCTACGCAGATCAAATCATGCCCATCTGGAGTGGGTGCATCATCTATTGCACATACTTCCTTTTCTCCCGGCAAATTCTCAAAAATAGCGTCTGCCAGCTTTTTTGTGTTTCCTGTTTTACTCGAATAAACAAGTAATGATTTCATACAAGACCTCCTTTCCTTAAGTTTGTAATATCAATATCTTATAAAATACATTTTCGTTTATATTATGTGTTTATGTTCAAAACATATAGTGCTGATTCATGGACATGTCAATAGATAGATACGAATGTTCCTCCTTGAGGAATATTGAAAAAAACCCTGGCTCTTTGGGATATCAATTTTAAGCCGGTCTGAACTCCCTATTATTAGAATTATTAAAAACAAGGGTTTCTTCTGATGCAAAACTGGGTTCGTGGAGTGGTAAAATAAAATCAGCCATACCTTTAACCTTCAACATAATATCGTATGCCTCATACGCGTTAACATGGGTTCCTGGAGGTATGACTTCCATCTCCATTGCCGTAATTTGCAGAGGAGGATACATATTTTCCAGGATAGTACAAAATCCTGTAATGGCAGCAACGCCGTTGCCTGTGTTTACAAGCACTGTTAATCCGCCTTCCGTATGTGCGGGTGTATGCACAACCCTGATTCCATGGACAATCTCGGTATCTGAACTTACAGATTCGATCTGGTTATTTTCTTCAATTTCAAAAATGAAGTCTTCTATATAGCGGAAATCAAGAGGATGGGGATTGTGTATCCTCTCAAGTTCCTTCTCATGGACATAAAACCTGGCATTTATACATTTGTAGTCATTTTCACAATGATCATTATGCAGATGAGTATGGATAACTATGTCAATATCTTCAGGTTTGATCCCCCAACGGGAAAGACCATCTTCAAAAGTATAAATTTTACCGCCAATGGCCTTTTCACGATCATCTGAAATAATTGGGCGCATCTCACCAGTATCAATCAGAATTTTTTTATCCCCTCCTTCGAGATACCAACAGTAGATTGGAATAGTGTAAGGCTTTCCATAATCATGCTGGTAGGTCATCATTCCTTTATCAAATATTTTGGTCCCCATGACTATTGGGTGAATCCTGTAAATACTCATTATCTTCCTCCTGAAATATTGATATGAATTCCTCATTTTATTATAAACATATACACATTATAGGCACAACATGCAGATTTTCAAAGGAGTATTTTAGGAAAAAAAAGAACTACGCCCGCAGCAAGCTGCGGGGTATCAAAATACTAATCGGAATCTACATTATAGGCGGCAAGCCGATGGGAATTAGACCCGAATGAGATTAAATTCTTTAAAATCACAATATTTTAGTTTGATATCCAGTTTACTGGCTTTATTTTAGTGCTTATAGATAAGGTATAGGTAGTCTTTCGAACGACCATAGTCTTCAAAGCAATCTTAACTCTTAAAGGAGGTCTGACATGTTTGATTTAACGCCTTTTAAACATCGACGTGATGTCCCTGATGTCTTCAACGATATGGAGGATATGATTCGTAAAATGTGGTACGGTTTTCCCTTTCACAACCTGACTGAAGATGTGAATGCGGCCTGGGCCCCTAGGCTGGATGTAAGCGAATCAGATAAATCAATTGAGATTGTAGCGGATCTTCCCGGCATGGAAAAAAAAGATATCAATGTCTCTCTGGAAAACGACCTGTTGACCATCAAGGGCGAAAGAAAAGAGGAAAAAGAGGAAAAAGGAAAACATTTTCATACCATTGAACGGCGCTCAGGCTCTTTTTACAGAACCCTGAGGCTACCAACAGAAGTACAAAGCGGCAAGATTAATGCTTCATTTAAAGATGGGGTCCTTAAAATAACCCTTCCCAAGGCAAAGACCGCTAAAAAGAAAATTTCCCAGATTGAAGTGAAATAAACAGCTGTGTTTTTTCAGTGCAGAAAATAAACAGAATTTTCATAAAAAAAAGGAGTCGGCAACCAGTGTGCTGCAGACTCCTTTTTATATAGACTGTATGATTTAAAGCTGGCCTTAATACATATCAGTACTTTTCAGAAAAAATATTGCGCCATGATATGATACGACTATCAGCGCAATCCAACTAAATATGAGTATTCCTGTCATAATATGTCCTCACCTTATTAATAAGCTTTATCGTCATTGATCACGTCAGTAAGCGTAAGTTTCCTGGCATTCATCAGTTTCCAGACATAGGCTATATAGCCAAGGACAAACGGAACTGCCAGCGCGATATACGTCATAGCCGTCAGAGTATAATGACTGCTTGACGCATTTGCAATACTGAGACTGGATTGCAGGTCAAAGCTGGATGGATAAAACGGCGTGTTATTGAATCCGGCCAGGAAGAATATCGCAAGCCCTACCAGGACCGTTCCTACACCACCAAACCAGATGCCATGATCCTTCCTCTGAAGATAAGTCACAACCACGCCGTAAATAACAAGAATCAGGCCGATTGCAAGAAGAGTCACGATCACTGGATTGCCGATAAGATTCATCAGATATTTCCCCTTCTGCATAAACACTTCACCGGTTTCGGCGTGAATGGCAAAGCCCTTCATGACAATGAGACTGACGAGGACATACAGCAGGAAAGGAAGAGAAACCAGAAAATTAACCCATACGGAACGCCGGCATTTTTCAGTCAGTTTATTGTGATCAATGTTATTCACAAAGTACATTCCGCCAAGAGACCTTGCCAGAAATACCAGAAAAAGCCCCAGGGACAGATTGAAGAAATTCAAGGCCGCCTCAAGACCACGAAACGGGGTCTGCCAGGTTACCTGATTATACTCATTCAGTACAAAAGCTGAGCCGGTAAAAAAGGTGCCGACAGCCGTACCAATCAATAGAATGCCGACACTTCCATTGATAAAAAGAAAAGTATCATAAACAGGTGTTCCGAGTAAATTATTCGGCTTTTTACGGAATTCATAACTGACAGCCTGAATAATGAACGTAAACAGGATAAGCATCCAGACCCAATAGGCACCGCCAAAACTTGTTGCATAGAATTTCGGAAATGCTGCAAACAGTGCTCCGCCAAAGAGAACAAGGGTAGTAAATGTTATTTCCCATTTTGTTCCCAGCGAATTGACCACTAAAGACTTTTCATCATCCCCGCTGGCCAGGGTAAGGAGAAGAGTCTGACCACCCTGGACAAATGTAAGGAAAAGGAACAGTGAACCGACCAGTGAGGCTATGATCCACCATATATGCTGCAGTGTAGATAAATCAAGTTGTCCGATCATATTTAATTCTCCTCAGGTCCATTTTTTATTTGTGTCATCATAATTTTTATTTCTGCGATAAGAAGCAGGGTAAACAATGCAAAGAACATAAAAAAGCTTGTCTGCACAGTACCTGTTGTCAGGTTGGTATTGGCGACAGAGACAGGCATCAGTCCTTGAATTGCCCAAGGTTGGCGACCGACTTCAGCAACAACCCAGCCTGCTTCTGATGCTATATATCCTAATGGGAGACAGGCCAAGCCCAGATTAAGCAGCCACCTTTGGGATTGCAATGTTCCTTTTTTTGCAAAGAAGAGAAACAGGAGAAAAATTACAGGAAAAAGTGTGCCCAATATAACCATAATATGAAAGCTGTAAAATGTAGTCGGCACCGGAGGGACAATATCGGACGGTTTATTAAGATAGCCATATCCCATATCATCACGATATTTATTGAATTCTACGAGGATACGTTCCGCACTGGCAGAGTCGCCAAGCTCCTTGGCGTTTTTGTATGCTTTAAGATTGGCTAACGCCATCTTGCCGTTGGCCATACGTTCATCAGCACCGATAACATTATGTTCTTTGTTGCCATATACCAGGTCATTAATTCCAGGGACAAAAGAATCAATATCCCTCTTGGCCAGTAAAGAAAGGAGACCAGGAATTTTCACATCAAAAATAAAAGGATCCTGGTTGTCTCCAACTTCCTTTGTATTGTTGACTATACCCATGGCAATAATGGATGCACCCTTCTCGCCATCATACAAACCTTCCATGGCGGCAAGCTTCATGGGCTGTTTACTGGCAACTGTGTAGGCAGCTTCATCACCGGTAAACGCAACAAAACCAGAAGACAGTATTCCAAAAACTGAGGCAACTATAATACTTCTCTTAGCCATAAGCCCATGTCTCCCCTTAAGCAGGTACCATGAGGAAACACCCACGACAAAAAGACAGGCCATTTGAAAACTGGAACTCGTTGCATGGGTAAATTTACTGATGGCAACTGGAGAAAAAAGAACTTCCCAGAAATTGTGCATTTCAAAGCGGGCACTGTCGGGATTGAACTGCATACCTGTTGGGAATTGCATCCAACCATTAGCAACAAGGATCCAAAGTGCGGAAAGATTTGAACCAAAAGCAACCATCCAGGTTGAGAAAAGATGAAAACGCTTTGAAACTCTGTTCCAACCAAAAAACATGACGGCGAAAAAAGTAGCCTCCAGGAAAAAAGCGAAAATTCCTTCGGCTGCAAGGGGCGCACCGAAAATATCACCTACCATCCAGGAATAATTTGACCAGTTGGTGCCAAATTGAAATTCAAGAATAATCCCGGTTGCAACTCCTATGGCAAAATTGATAGCAAAAAGAGTCATCCAGAATTTGGTAAGCCTTTTCCACTCCTCGTTGCCAGTCTTGAAATAGATAGTGTGAAAAAAAGCGAGTAGAAAAGACAGCCCCAGTGTAAGTGGGACAAAAATCCAGTGATACATAGCTGTAAGGGCAAACTGAGCTCGAGCCCAGTTAACCTGTGTGAGATCAACCTGTTCTAGCATTCTAACCTCCTCTCCATTTGTTTAACAACAGCGTGACAGGTATCCCCGTTACTGGGGGTAGACCGTTATTTTGTCCAGAACGTGTTCAGCTCTGGTTTCATCAGTAGGGAAATTGGTATTAAGATAATTAGGGAAAAAATAGATTTTGAGTACGCCAAACATAATAAAAAGTTTTATGAATATGATAATCCATAACTTTCGGCCTACACGCATGGATCGAAAACCATCAATATAGAATTGTGAAATTTCCCTTAACATAATGAATACTCAGTAAAAATTACCATTACTGCAATTTATAAGAAAACAGGATGAAGGTGTCAAGAAAAAAGAAATACTGAAAAGGATATTACAACGTAAGAAAGAGGAAATAAAGGATAGAAAATGAGAACCAAAAAAAACAGGAGCACTGTATTGAGACAATACCCCTGTTTTTTTTTTAAATATGTCTAAAGTCCGGCTGAGATAGCCTTACTCAGTTTTTCATTTATTACTTCGGCAATATGCGCCTCGCTTTGATCAGCATCCTTCCGCAATGCCTTTGTAGTCGTACCGAAAGTCATTCGAAGTTTTTTGCTGGATACAAGTTCAACAGCCTTATCAAGACGTGCTTTTAATTCATCAGGTGCAATACCTTCAGAATGTCCAAGAGGTCCAAGTTCTTTTACTCTGGCAGTGAAATCCGTTATCAGCTGAACAAAACGAGGTGCTTCTGCAGCTGAAGCCCATTTCAAATTGAAACGCTCCTGATTGATCCCGATTTCACCGAGAATTTTATGAACGAGAGCATTAACACCCATTGCATCATAATTACCAACCTGGTAATGGCATTCGCCGAGTTGTCAGCCGCCTGTAAATATACCTGCTGCTCCTTCAGCAAATCCCCGTAGGATGAATGCCGGATCAATTCGTCCGGTACACATTACCCTTATGGTTCGAAGATTGGGAGGATACTGGTATCGAGACACCCCAGCTGCATCTGCCGCGGCATAACAACACCAGTTGCAGAGAAATCCTAGAATTTTCGGATTGAATTCTTCCTGACTCATTCGTTGCACCTCTTTTATTGCCCGTAATTTTCAGGCCTAATGAAATACCGGGTTATTTTAACCTGCGCTACATACACCCTGCAGGTAATGTTTATTTTATTCAAAACAGCAGTCTAAAATTTAATCAATTACTCCAAAAGCTTTAATCTGAGCGTTTATCTGCTCCATGGTGAAGCCGCCCATGCTTATGGCAAAAGTTGGACATCGAGAGGCACAGATACCGCAGCCTTTACAGGATGCTGCAATAGTTTCAGCCTTTTTGACCTTCCCTTCTTTAACCATCTGTATAGCCTTGTAAGGACAGAGATTTACACAAATCTGGCAGCCTATACAGGTGTCCTTATCTACTGAAGAAACAGTCGGTTCAACATTGACATGCCCTTTTACCAGTGGAATAGCAGCCTTAGCAGCAGCAGCCTGTGCCTGTGCAACAATTTCATCGATAGGTTTCGGAGAATGGGCCATACCGCACACATACACTCCGGCAACAGGCATTTCAACCGGGCGCAATTTCACATGTGCTTCCAGGAAGAAATTATTGGCATTAACCGGAATTTTAAGAAGTTTACTGAGATTTTCCGGGTCTTCCGGGACAAAACCAGTACTTAAAGTAATAAGATCAGGGTTTATAGAGACTTTCTCCTGCAGAATCGGATCATAATAATTAACTGTAACAGTAGTCCCTTTCTGAGTTACTTTAGGCCGGTTCTCAACTTCATAAGGAATGAAAATGACACCTTTTTCTCTGGCTTCACGGTATGCATCTTCAGCATATCCATAAGTTCTCATATCCCGATAGAGGACAATTAGCTGGGATTCAGGATTAATTGCTTTTACTTTCAATGCATTTTTAACAGCATTGTTACAACAGATTTTACTGCAATATTGGAGGTCTTCACCGCGGGAGCCTGCGCACTGAATCATTACTATGGATCCGGGTGCCCTGTTTTTAGCTGTACCGGCAAGTCGTTCTTCAAGTTCAAGCTGGGTGATTACCTTTTTAGACTTCCCAAGCATATAGAGATCAGGACGATATTCCCTGCCGCCGGTGGCGACAATAATCACGCCATGATCAATTGCCTGTTCAGTTGTTTTCTTGCCTTTAACCGTAGTAATTACAGATGAAAAATTACCGACAAATCCACTGACATCTGTAAGTTCACTTGATGTCATGACAGAAATTTTCTTATTCTTTTTAACCCGGCTCTCAAGATCTTTCATCATCGCCATGGTGTTGTCGCCCTGCAGCGTATTTCGCATCAGCGCAACATGCCCCCCAAGAGTATTACTTTTCTCTATGAGGTAACACTGGAAACCTTGATTTGCCATATTTTCAGCAGCTGTCAACCCAGCAATTCCACCACCGAGAACAATAGCCGAAGGAGTTACCGGAACTGTCTGCTCATTTAATGAGGTGATATGTCTGGCCTTGGCCACACCCATTCGAACGAGATCTTTGGATTTATCAGTGGCTGCTTCAGGCTCATTTGCATGCACCCAAGAACATTGATCACGAATATTCACCATTTCAAAGAGACAACGATTTAATCCCGCATCTTTAAGTGTTTCCTGGAAAAGCGGCTCATGTGTTCTGGGAGAACAGGCTGCAATAACAACTCTGTTCAGTTTATGTTCTTTGATTTTTTCCTTCAGGACCTCCTGGGCGTCTTGCGAACAGCTGTATAAACTTTCAGAATGATAGGCAACCTTATCCATTCCTCCGGCATACTCAGCAACTTTGGCCACATCAACAGTTCCAGAAATGTTAATACCGCAATGACAGACAAAAACACCAATGCGCGGCTCATCCAGGCTGATCTCCTGTTCATCAGGATACGATTTGATCACATACCCTTTGCCGCGATGCTTCTTATTCATAGCTGCAGCAATACCAGCTGCTGCTGATGCCTGGGTAACACTTTCCGGGATATCTTTGGGACCTTGAAAGGCTCCAGCTACAAGGACACCATCTCGTGTTGTGCCAAGAGGAGTGAAGGTCTCTGTTTTACAGAAATCATATTTATTGAGTTCAAACTTACCGATTTTAGCAAGTTCTTTTGCACCTGTTGGAGAATCAAGACCGATTGAAAGCACTACCATATCAAACGGATCGAAGTGGTGCGTTTCCTCCATGGTGGAATATGTCAATTTGAGTTGTTTGTCCCATGGCATGACGTCAGCCACTTTAGCCCTGACAAATTTAATACCAAACTGATCTTCGGCACGAGTCCTTGCGGCATCAAAGTCTTTACCCTGAGTCCGCAGATCCATATAGAAAACTGTAATTTCACACTCAGGATCATGCTCTTTAGCGACCATTGCCTCTTTAATTGCATACATACAGCAGACCGATGAGCAGTAGCCATTGTCACAACCGAGATCACGGGATCCGACACACTGGATGAAGGCAATTTTCTTGGGATGTCGTTTATCGGATAGACAACGGACATGTCCCTGAAATGGGCCTGAGGGGTTCAGCATACGCTCAAACTCCAGACTTGTTACGACATCGGGATGTTTACCATAGCTGTATTTTTCCAAAGCCTCATCAGGTATCTGTCCAAAGCCTGGTGACATAATAACAGAACCAACAGACAATTCTCTATCAACAGGTTTCTGTGAGAAGTCAATTGCGTGGCTACGGCAAACAGGAACACATATTTTACATGTATCATGCTTGAGATGAAGACAGGCACTGGGGTCTATATAATAAGTTGCCGGAACCGCCTGAGGAAAATCAATGTGAATAGGACGGGTAATGGACAAGCCCTCATTATATTTGTCGACTAAATGACGAGGACAGTACTGGGTACAGAGTCCACATGCTGTACATTTATCCGCATCTATATAACGGGGATTGATTTTTATTTTAGCTTTAAAAGCTCCGACTTTTCCATCGAGGGAAAGGAGTTCAGCGTTCGTCAGAATTTCGATATTTGGAGACCGACCGGCCTCTACCAACTTAGGCGCGAGAATTCAAAGCGAACAGTCATTGGTGGGAAAGGTCTTATCCAGCTGGGCCATTGCTCCACCAACTGCTGCGCCCTTTTCAACCAGGTAGACGTAGTAGCCAAGCTCTGTCAGATCAAGGGCTGCCTGAACACCGGCCACACCACCACCGACAACCATAACGGCTCCTGATTTTTTGTCATCTGTTTTTCCCATTGCGCACTCCATAAGGGATTTCTGATTATCTTTTCACACAGACTATATGTGGAAATCGACAATCAAGTTATTTATTGAAAATTTTACTGTTATTATCTGGTTCCATAAGGAATATCTGGGTTTTGCATCAGACATTCAAAGCCCTTCAGCCAGGTACAACTTCTACCTGAATGGCGCATAACTTGTACTCAGGAGTTCGTGACAGTCTGTCAAGAGCATCGAGAGTCAGCATATTAACAAGCGCCTCTTCATGATTGTATGTGGCAAAAATAGTACCCGGCTGACTTTTATCAGTAAGTTGTGCTCTCAGCACCACAGATCCACGTCGCGAGGTAAGCTTTAACTTGTCCTTATCTTTTATTCCAAGACGCTTAGCATCATCGGGATGGATCTCAGCAAAGCATTCAGGGCAGATATCATTGATAAGGGAAGATTTCCCGCTCATACTGTTGAAGTTGTATCGGGACATTTCCCTTCCTGTTGTAAACTGCATCGGATATTCTTCATCAGCAGGTTCAACCGGGGGAATATATTCTTCTGGAATAAAAAGACCTTTACCCCGTGTAAAAGTTTTTGTGTGCAGCGCGGTCGTGCCCGGATGATTTTCATCGGGAACCGGCCACTGCAGACCAACTTTCTCAATACGATCATAGGTAATTCCGGCATACTGAGGAAGAATACTGCGAATCTCTTCAAAAACGTCCTCAGGGGAATCATAGTTCATCTCATATCCCATTGTCTGAGACAATTCGCAGAGTATTTTCCAGTCAGGACGGGCATCTCCTGGCGGATCAACTGCCTTTCGAATACGTGTAACTCTTCGCTCGGTACAGGTTGTTGTGCCGTCTTTTTCAGCATAACAAGCTGCAGGAAGAACAACATCAGCTGCCTGGGCGGTTTTGGTCAGGAAAATGTCCTGAACAACCAGAAAATCAATATGATCAAGAGCCTTGTGAACATGGGCTATATTTGCATCGGCAACAGCAGGATCTTCACCAAAAATATAGAGACCACGAATAGTGTCGTTTAAAATATTATCCCAGATCTCTGTGGCAGGTTTACCTGGATGTGTCGGGAGTTTTACCTTCCACATCTCTTCATACCGTGAAACCAGATCGATGTTATCAAGTTTTCCATATCCTGGCAGGGTATTAAAAAGTGCACCCATATCACAGGCGCCCTGAACATTGTTCTGCCCGCGAAGAGGATTACATCCCCCTCCTTCAACACCGACTTTCCCGCAGAGCATGGAAAGATTGGCTATACTTTTAACTCGGTCTGTCCCTGTTACATAATGGGTAATACCCATTCCATGGTAGATCGCGTGTCGTCCGGGAGCCGCAAACATGCGGGCAACAGTACGAATGGTATCGGCAGGAATGCCGGTTGTTTTTTCTACCTCTTCAGGTACATATTTGCTTACGACCCTCTGCAGATAATCGAAATCTTCTGTTCTTTCTTCCACAAATTTCTTGTCTTGAAGATCTTCTTCA
>JACNJZ010000221.1 GCA_014382295.1 Candidatus Desulfobia pelagia
GCGCACACCGATCTGGCGCATTTCTATTCGAGTGCGAAACTCCTGCACAAGATTCTTTACCAGCTGACGGAAATCAACCCTGTTCTCTGCGGTAAAATAAAAAATTATCTTACTGCCGTTAAAATACCGCTCAACCCGGATCAGTTTCATCCCCAAATCGAGGTCGGCAATCTGCTGCTGACAATAACGAAAAGATTCAGCCTCCTGGTCCATCAACTTTTCATATCTGCCGCCCTCTTCCCGGGTCGCCCGTCTCTGCACGACAAGAAGGTCTGACTTCCCGGACTCCAGATCGGTCTCCCCGGAATGAACTGCGGATTTTATTGTCGCCGGCTCCAGGTTATGGTCGGTCTGGACCATAACAATTTCATTCACATTGAGATTCTGCGTACGGGAAACAGCAAAAAATATCTGCTCATTTTTTCGAAACTGAACCCGGTAATTACAATTCGACTGAGCAGGGTTCTGTGTTTCCTGGCTATCCTGTTCCATATATAAAGTCTTATAGTCTTAGGTTTAATGCTTATTAAAAGGGAATTGAGGACTATACCATCAAAGCATGTCAAAGAAAAGTACTTCACATACCAGGGTGCGGGTACAGTTGCTTTGAAGATATTTACGGGCGTTTGAAATTGAGGAAAGCTGCCCTGTAAGCTGTTCAATTGACCAGCGCTGAACTGCTGCCGGCAGCAGATCGGATACATCCCGGCTTATCACCTGCTCCACCAGACCCTTTTCCGCAAGAATTACATCGCGAATCCAAATGGAAAGCAGGTCGAGTATTTCATCAATGTTTTCTTTTAAGCCAGCTGTCTCTTCAGCCAATTGAAAGACAACCTCTATACTATCGGGATGCGTGGGAGACAAATAAAGCAACTGCTCGACGATTCTCCGCCGCAGGGGAAGCAAGTCATGCTGGAGGAACTGCCTGGCCCTGCCGAGGCTTCCCTCAGCAACTGCCGCCAAGGTGGAAGCAGTCTCCCGCTCAACCCCGTCCTTTTGCAGTTCATCGGCAAGATCACCATAATCCAGTGAATAAAAGGGAACGATCTGGCACCGGGATAATATGGTGGGCAGAATCTCCCCGGCCTCGTCACCTGTGAGAATAAAGATATTCTGCGGCGGCGGTTCTTCAAGAATCTTGAGCAGACTGTTTGCCACCTCTTTCCGGCGCATGGTGGCATGAACATCCGGGATCAGGATGACCCGATAGGAGGCCTCAAAAGGAGGGTAGGTTATATTCTTTTTAAGCTCTCTAATCTGGCTGATCTTAATCGCTGCCCCCTCGGGCTCAATATGCTGCAGATCAGGATGATTTCCCGAAGCATACTTGCTGCAGGAGGAACAGTGGCCGCAGACATCGCCGCCTGATGGTTCCAGACAGTTTATATAGGCAGCAAAAGACATCGCCAGTGTCTTTTTCCCGATCCCTGCTGGACCTCTGAACAGATAAGCATGTCCTGTTCGATCCCTTTCACATGATCTTTGCAGAAACTTTTTGGCCTGGCTCTGCCCAATAACCGTTTTCAGAGGTATCAGCATAGTCGTCTCTTTTACCTGCCCCATAACAATGGTGGTTGTTTCGAGTCCGGGCCTGCAGTTTCTTTTTTCTCCTGGCCGGCAGAAAAGGATTCTTCGACATCCTCAGACATCTTTGTGCCCGACAGGTAGAGAAACCTTTCCATAAAACGCTGATACTCACTCCACTGATATCCGGGCTTGTCTAGCTGGGAACTGAGACGCTCCACATAATTAATTTTGGAGTCCAGATCATCAAGAAAATTAAGGATAAAGGCCTCATGGAACATTGGCAGAGCAGGGGACCCAAACTCATAACGGCCATGATGACTCAGGATGAGATGTTCAAGACGCATGGCAATATCTGCAGGGAATCCCTTGATTTTAGCTATATGCTCATGCAGCATCTCGACGCCAAGAACGATGTGACCCACCAGCCTCCCTCTATCCGTATAATCAAAAGGCGGGGCTGGATAGGAAAACTCCTTGATCTTGCCGATATCATGAAGGATTGCCCCGGCAATGAGCAATGAGCGGTCTACAGAAGAGTAAAGGCCGGCAACCATATCGGCCAGACGGGCTACATTGAGTGTATGTTCGAGCAGGCCTCCGAGATAGGCGTGATGCATATTCTTTGCGGCAGGAGCCTGACAAAAATCCTCCATAAAGGCATTATCCTCGAGAAAATGCAGAAGAAGTTTCCTGATATGGGGATCCGCCACACCCTTCACAAGCTCAAGCAGCTCTGCTGCCATCTGTGTTGTATTGTGCGATGTTGACGGAGCAAATGCTGTCAAATCAACGTCATCGTCTCCAACCTGCTGAACGGAATTGATTTTCAACTGGATCGCCCCCTTATAACTCTGAGACTGGCCCTGCAGGAGAACAACCTTCCCGGGAGTACACTCTTTCTCCCAGTGATCCGCATTATCCCAGACCCTTCCGGTTAACGATCCGGTTTTATCCATGACTTTCAAGGTCAGGTAAGGCTTTCCCGCTCTGGTTTCAGCCCGGCTTACCTCGCTGACAAGAAACAGCCCCTCAACCTTCTGGTTGTCCTGAATATTTTCTACACAATCCCCCTTTTCCATATCTGCCTCGTATCTATTAGTATTCCCGTACAATTTTTAAAGAAGTCGCCTTGAAAAACTTAATGCATTCTCTGAACCAGCGAGTATCATGCAATGAAGTTCTCATGTCTCCGGAAGACATGTTCTGTTCTCAACCCAAACCAAGGAGGTTCCCTATGGCTGGAAGTGTTTACAAAATCATCGAGCTGGTCGGCACAAGCCCTACATCATGGGAAGAAGCAGCAAAAACTGCGATTGAAACGGCGGGACAAAGCCTGAAGGATCTGCGTATCGCTGAAATCACCAAACTTGACATGCAGATTGACGAAGGCAATATTGTCTCTTACCGCGCCCGGGTAAGCGTCTCGTTCAAGTACCAGAAGTAACCTCTCCAGGGCTTGTCAAACCATCGTGCCAGAACCCGGATACAGGAATCAATTCCCGGTTCTGGCAGATTCCTATTCATAAAAGATGAGCCCGACCAGACATTTTCATCCCTGAAGAAGCAGCACTCACAGCCTCTTACCCTTCAGAACACAAAAAGCTCATTTTCCTCTCATTTTTATGATAAAATTATAACTCAGGCAATGACTTGTTATTTGTTCTATAATAGTAAACGAAAATCATTTTACCACTTAAATCATACATCCTCTTTTTATGCAATTTCTTGACAACGAAACATACCTGCTGGACCTGCTTTTAAAAGCAAAGCTGATTTCTCCAAAACAGCAACAAATGGTCATTCTCAGAAAAGAGAACCAGCGCCAGAATCTTTTGCGGGCATACAGGGACAGCAATGAGGAAGAAAAAAGCGGCAGTCCGCCGCCCACTGATCTCCTGGAAGTCATCGTCTCCTTCAGACTTGAAATTCCGGGTCAGGAAGGTGAATTTCTTACTGAAGAAAAGATCATACAGACAATTGCCGACAACCTGCAGCTGCCCTTTAAAAAACTTGACCCGCTTGAGCTTGATCTGGACATAGTCACCAAGACTATCCCCAAATCCTTCGCCCTCAAACATCTGATTCTTCCATTTGCCGTGAAAAACGGGGTCCTTTCTGTTGCGATATGCGAACCAGGCAACCGGTCCCTGCTTGACGACATCGAACGGGCAAACCAGATCGAGGTGACGCCTTTCATCAGTACCCGCTCAGATATCCGCAGAATGCTCGCAGAGTTTTTCGGGTTTCAATCTTCCATTTCCGCGGCTGAAACCCATCTGACAGGACCTATTGTAGATCTTGGTAATCTGGAGCAGCTTGTCCGGATCTCACCGACAAAAGAAATAACCTCCTCTGATAGAAATATCAAAGCGGCTGTCGATCATCTTTTCAATTATGCCTTTGATGAAAGGGCAAGTGATATCCATATTGAACCCAAACGGGACACAACCAAGATCCGCCTTCGGATTGACGGTGTACTGCATACAATTTATGATCTGCCCAAGGCCGTCCACCCGGCTATCATTTCACGCATCAAGTTCCTTTCCCGCCTTGATATAGCCGAAAAAAGGCGCCCCCAGGATGGCAGGATCAAAGTTGACCATAGCGGCAAGCAGGCGGAAATCCGGGTATCTACTATTCCCGTGGCCTTTGGCGAAAAGGCTGTCATGCGTATTTTGAACAGCGATATTTTATTCCAGGACATCAAATCCATCGGCTTTTCTGACCGAGACTACAGTGTATACAAATCCTTTATGGAATCACCCCATGGGATCGTCCTGGTAACCGGCCCGACAGGGAGCGGTAAATCAACAACACTGTATTCCACCCTGCAGAATCTTGCCTCACCGGAGATAAATATCGTTACGGTGGAAGATCCTGTGGAAATGGTTCATGAAGAATTTAACCAGATCGCGGTTCAACCACAGGTTGATGTCACCTTTGGCACTATCCTGCGAAATATCCTCCGCCAGGATCCCGACATCATCATGATCGGTGAAATTCGAGACCTGGATACAGCAACAAACGCAATTCAGGCAGCCCTCACCGGCCACCTTGTTTTTTCAACACTGCACACCAATAATGCGGTCTCCTCGGTAACCCGTCTGCTCGAGCTTGGCGTCCAGCCTTTCCTTGTCAGCTCAACCATGCTGGGAGCCATGGCACAACGACTGGTAAGAACTATCTGCCCACACTGTACAGAAGATGATATAGTCACGGCCAGCACTCTCCAGGGGTTCGGCTTCCCTCTCGGGAAAGAAGAAACCCTGTCTCTTAAAAAAGGACGGGGCTGCCGGAAATGCCGGAATACCGGTTTTCTTGGGCGCTGCGGGGTTTTTGAGGTTTTTTCACTCTCCGATCCGATAAAAAAATTAGTGAGCCAGGGTGCCAGCGCATCGGAAATAAATAAAGTAGCTAGAAAGGAAGGCATGACTACTTTAAAAGAAGATGCCTGGCAGAAAGTCTTAAATGGTATCACTACATACCAAGAAGCCATACGGGTAACAGGAGCAGCATAACCCCTGCCGTTTAGGAAAAAACACCATGTCCGGGAAAATAGTAGCTACAAACAAAAAAGCGTATCATCAGTACCATATTCAATCCACAATAGAGGTTGGCATGGTTCTTAAAGGCCCCGAAGTAAAATCATTGCGCGGTGGCCGAGCAAACCTGCGGGACGGCTATGCGCAGATTAAAAACGGCGAAGTATGGCTCCACAATGTCCATATCTCCGAATATAAATTTGCAACGCATGAGTCCCCTGAACCCATGCGTGTCCGCAAACTTCTGCTCAACAAGCGCGAAATCAAGAAACTTATAGGGAAAGTCCTGGAAAAAGGATTTGCGTTAATCCCACTAAAGATTTATTTTAACAAACACGGGAAGGCAAAACTTGAACTCGGTCTCTGCAAGGGTAAGACCTTGTACGACAAAAGGCATTCCATAAAAGAAAGGGAGTCCGACCGGGAGATGGACAGAATACGAAAAAGTTATAAATAAACGAACTTTTTCATGTCCAACACTGTCTTTCTTAACATACACACTTCACTATTAACATGACCAAATGGGGGCGAAACGGGTTCGACGGGGATATATAAGCTCGGGCTGCATGTCGGGGATTCTATCAACCTTCGTTATAAAAGATAGAACTTAAATATAGTCGCAGACGACTATGCATATGCTGTAGCAGCATAAATAAGCTACTGTCCTTCCTTGTTACTCCTGCGGACTTGGAAAGGGCATCGACTAGCGGGATAGCTTCTAGGGTGCTTCACTGGCCCCTGCGGCGAAACAAAACAGTGGATAGCGCTGAAAGCCTTTAGTCCTGGTAGGGCTCAGGCGCGATAAGCAAATAAGCAGGAATAAACATGTAGACGCCTGAAGGGGAGTATTTTCGGACGCGGGTTCAACTCCCGCCGCCTCCACCATTAAAATTTTAACAATTTCAAGAAGTTATGCTAAACCCTGACACGGTCCCCAAAGCGTGGGAATGCAGGAGAGTGAGGAACTTTATTAGTAACTAAATACCATATTAGTAATTGTACAACATGTTGTTTTGAAAGCCTTTTAACACCAATTTACTGCCAGACCATTCTTGTTATCCTTGAAAATATTCTTTGATAATATAAAGGTGGTCCCCAAACAGTCCCCAAGAAAAATACTATTTAGGCTAACAAATTGAAAATTTAGGGAAAAATGTTTTTTTTGTAAAAGGTTTGAAACCCGCCGCCTCCACCATTAATTTTTCTTATATTTCAGCAAGTTACGAGAGAAAACTGCACAGTCCCCAAGGCGGAAAAGTGTCTCCAGGCAGTCCCCCTTCTGAACCATTCTTCAAGACAACTGCGCTCGACAAGATCGAGGATCTTTCCAATCGTAGTTGGCAAAGTGAACATTTAAGAAACATCGCACATCTTCACTCGATTTCTGCCCCAAAATAGTTTCTATTGTGGCAAGGAACGGAACCGCTTCGCGGAATGCTGCTAGTTCGCTCCATTTAGCCCTCCCCAGATAGTGGTAAGAAATTTCAATTCAACGGTTTCAATTAACATTTTAAATATCCTAAATTTCTGCTTATTAAATTGACACAAAATCTATCGGCATTATCGTTCATATGGTCCGTTTCAAGAAATTTACCATGGCTGATATCAAAGAGATATCTGCTAAGCATGGAAAGAAAAATCTTACAGGTTTTCTATGAGAAAGAATCGATGTTTGAAGACGCTCATTGCCACCCTAGTCCCTCTCTTCTGCCTTGCCGGGCAACTTGTTTTTGCGGAAGAACTACTTCTCAAAACTCCTGCTGACTATGAAGGGCCTTTTTATCCCGTAACCAGACAGGAGGATATTGACAACGACCTTGTTCATGTAAAAGGACAAGTCGGGGTAGCCAGAGGCGACATCCTGAACCTCTCCGGAATTGTTGTCAACACCAGGGGAGAAGCCCAGGAAAATGTTATCATTGAGATCTGGCAGACAGACCCGCAGGGCAGATACAAACACCCGGGAGATTCGACTCCTGATGCAAGAGACCCGAACTTCCAATACTGGGGTGCAGCAATCACAGGCCCTGATGGTACTTATTATTTTAAAACAATTGTTCCTGGTGCGTATGAACCTCGGCCAGCCCATATTCATTTCAAGGTTATGAAGGCCGGCAAAGTTATCTTAACCAGTCAAATATACTTCAAGGAATCCTTCCGGGAATCAAAACGTTTCTCCCTTACACCCCAGACAGAATTGCAGACTGCTGAGCTGAAAAAAGCTGAAAAAGGCGAATTTCAAGCGTATTTCAGGATTGTTATATAACTAGTTGATATAAATGTACTTGCTTTTTGTTATAGAACTTTTGATTTATGCTATCCATGTGGAACTAGGAAGAAGTTGAAGCTGGCCAAGATTGGAAGAGGAAATGTTGACTCTCTGCCAATTCTGCCAAGCTTGACATTGCCAATTCACCTATCAACTAGGAGTTATGGTTGATAATCATAACGCTTCTTCCTTCCGAAGACTCGACCTGCTTGCACTCTGCTATTTTCCTTGTAAATTATTGTTTTAAAGAGAATAGTGTTCAAAATAGTCGAAATTACATGCAGATGTTTGTTTGCTTTTCATTCTTCGTGTTAAGAACAAAAGGTGATAAATGCACAGAAAGTTTGGCCTAACTTTAACTTGTGTTTTTTTGTGTGCGCAATTGATTACCATTATGCACATGGCTGAATATGGTTTCGGGAAACATGAGCACAACGGCAAAACCTGCTCCATTTTTCTTTCAGGTGAGCAGTCAAAACAAAATATTTCAAACAATGTTGTTATATCTCATTGTCTGAATATTATTCAATCCTGTTTTCTTCCTACCGTTCAACCTTTTATTTCATTAAATCATTATAGTCCTTCTATTCCACGAGCCCCACCTATTTTCTCCTAACGTATTCAAAACATTATTTTTATTTAGCCTAAGATAGTATTGGGGCAACAAACGTTATCTCGGTTAATTTATTATTTAGGAGAATACCATGCGTAAATTCTATACAGGGATGTCATTTTTCCTAATGACCTTTCTTCCAATTTCTTCCGCTCAGGCTGTCACTGATGCAGATATTGAAGCACTCAGAAATGAAATTAAAAGTATGAAGCAATCCTATGAGGGCAGAATTACTGAATTAGAAGCCAAGCTTGAGGTGTTTGAAGCCGAAAAAGCAAAGGCTGAAGATATGAAAGTAAAAAAAGAATCCAGTATTGCCAGTGGTCGAAAAATTTATGATAACGAATTCAATCCATCAATAAGTGTTATCCTTAATGGCAAGTACTCGAGCTTTTCTTCTAAGGATTCTGAAATCTCAGGTTTCGCAGTTGGTGAAGAAGGAGAACGGGGAAATGAAGGTTTTGCTGTAGATGAATCAGAACTGAATTTTTCAGCCAATATAGATGATAAGTTTTATGGAAGTGTTACTGCTGCCATTGTTCGTGAAGAAGGAGAGGATAAAGTTGAGTTGGAAGAAGCTTATGTGCAAACCCTTGCTGGACTAAGTCTACCAAATGGTTTAACTGCAAAAGCAGGCAGAGCATTTTGGACCTTTGGTTACTTAAATGAACATCACTCACATGCTGATGACTTTGCAGACCGTCCATTGCCTAACCGTGTCTTTCTTAACAAATCATATAATGATGATGGGTTAGAGGTATCTTATGTTTTACCAACTGATCTTTATGCCGAGATTGGTGGCGGGTTATTCCGTGGAGATGATATTCCTTTTGGCGGATCAGATGGAGAAGATTTGGATGCTTGGTCAGCATACGCCCGTATTGGTGGAGACATTGGTGACAACATGAGCTGGCGCCTAGGCGGCTATGTTTTATCTGGGGAATCAGATGAGGGAAGGAGTACTAATGAGGATGCTGTAATTTTTATTGGAGACACAGATCTTTATGCTGGTGATTTACGATTCACGTGGGCTCCAACAGGAAACCAGCGCAATCAGGAAATAACCCTGCAAGGAGAATATTTCTGGCGGGATGAGGATGGTACTTATGAAGATCTTGATACAGGAACAGGTGCTGTAACATTCGATGACAAGAGTGATGGGTGGTATGCCCAAGTGGTCTATAAATTTCTTCAGCAATGGCGAGTTGGTCTTCGCTATAGTGAACTTGAATCACCTGATGTCCCAGCAGGTTTAGTTGGTAGTGTTCTGGATTCTGGTGGTCATGACTCAAAGGCAACGGCAATAATGGCCGATTGGACAAACAGTGAATTTAGCCGCCTTCGTCTGCAATATAACCACGAAGAACTAAGCGATAACCAAAATGATGACCAAATAATGGTGCAATATATTATGAGCCTTGGAGCACATGGCGCTCATAAATATTAAGGGGAAAATATGTTACGATTTTTTCATATTGCATGGCTATTAGTGCTGGTAATTCTATTGTTTCTTCCCTCGACTTCATTTGCTGAAATACGTGTATTTGCGTGTGAACCAGAATGGGCCTCTTTGGCCAAGGAAATTGGAGGAAGCAAAGTAGAGACTTTTACAGCAACACATGCTCGGCAAGATCCACATTATATAAGGGCTCGACCAAGTTTAATCGCAAAAATGAGAAAAGCTGACCTGCTTGTCTGCTCGGGTGCGGGATTAGAAGCTGGTTGGCTACCAATCTTATTCCAAAAAGCTGGCAATGCAAAGTTGCAACCAGATAAACCTGGTTATTTATTTGCGGCAGATATTGTACCCATGCTTGAAAAACCAATACTGTTAGACCGAAGCATGGGTGATGTTCATCCAGAAGGTAACCCGCATGTACATTTAAACCCTAACAATGTATTGCTTGTTGCAAAAGAAATGACCAAGAGATTAAAACTACTCGATCCTTCAAATGCAGAGAGTTATCAAAGCCAATTCGAAAATTTTTCTAAAAAATGGCAAAACGCGCTTTCTCGGTGGGAACAGCAAGTTTTAAATTTAAAAGGAAAACGGATTGTCACGCACCATATGTCTTGGAGTTATTTTATTGACTGGATAGGATTATCACTAGTTAATACATTAGAACCAAAGCCAGGTATTCCAGCAACTACCAACCATTTGGAAGCTTTGTTGCAACAGGTCCGTAATGCCCCTGTTTTAGCAATAATTCGAACACCGTATGCCCAAGATAAAGCTAGTGAATGGTTATCTGAAAAAAGTGGGGTCCCTGCAATCGTATTACCCTATACCATTGGTGGCACTAATGAAGTGACAGATTTATTTAAACTTTTTGACCTGAGTTTACAGCTATTAGAGGAAATCAACAATGTTAAGCGCTGAAATGATAGAAATTGTTGGTCCTGCCCTCGTAGCTGGACTTATGATTGCTCTAACTTCAGCACCCCTGGGTATAGAGGTGCTGAAGCGAGGAATTATTTTTATTGATTTAGCCATTGCCCAAGTCGCTGGACTTGGGGTTGTTGTTTCCTCTTTATCCATACATGAACCAACATGGTGGGTAACACAAATTACAGCATTAGTTTTTGCGCTATTAGCAGCCTTTTTTTTCCGATGGGTCGAACATAAATGCCCTGACCAGCAAGAGGCCATTATCGGGTCTAGTTTTGTGGTCGCTGCATCTTTAGCATTACTATTATTAGCAGATCATCCTCATGGAGGGGAAGAAATTCAGCATCTTCTCTCAGGCCAGATATTATTTGTAACTTGGCAGGAAGTGTTTTTTCATTTCCCTATCTATGCTGCAATCCTAGTTTTGTGGTTCACTCGGCCAGGATTTAGATCTGGAATAGGCTTCTATGCGCTATTTGCTTTTGCCATTACATCTTCGGTTCAACTTGTTGGCGTTTATGTGGTTTTCACAAGCCTTATTTTACCTGCATTGGCTGTGGCTAAAATTATCAAAAAGCAATTTATTGCTTGGACTGTAGGAGTATTGTCTGTGTCCATCGGGGTAATATTTGCAACTATTTGGGACTATCCAACGGGACCTACAATTGTACTTTCTTACCTAATAATAGGGTGCTTGACTCGATTAACCTGCAATCACCTTCACCTTTGATCTGAAGACCACAGTATTGCCTTTAACTAAAATTTTCTGGAATTAAAAAACTCAACATACATAATTTTATTGGTGTTTCACTGCTAATAAGAGCGCCAGGTTTTTACCTGGACTTGGCCACAAGATAGTTGCTGTCTTCTATTTTTTTATCTGTAGAGAGTTATCTGTAGAAGTTCAGCTTTGATCTGACAGGACCATCTGTCACTCTCCGAAATCTAAATCTGTATCATATTTTTTTTGCCTTCAATAGACTCACTGGTGAATAATTGTCAGTCAAGATATCGCCTTGGTGGTGTGTGTGTGCCCATCATCGTGTGAATGAGTATGATGACCATGCAGCAGAAATGCACAATAGAGGTTAATGAGCAAGCCAATAACCGCCACAATAATGGCTTCATTAAATCGGATTTCAAGTGGCTGAATTAGTCGTCCTACTGATTCTACTCCAATAAACAGGGCGATAACAGCAAGAGCTATGGCGCTGGAGTACCCACCTAATACGCTCACTTTACCGGTTCCAAAAGTGAAGTCCCTATTAGCAGCATGCCGCCTTGAGTATTGATAGGCGAAAATAGTAATGGCAAAAGCAGCTGTATGAGTACCCATGTGCCAACCATCGGCTAAAAGAGCCATTGATCCAAAAACAGTTCCAGCAATGATCTCTGCAATCATCACAATAGCTGTGATTACTAGAACCTGTTTGGTGCGGGACTCCCTTTTTCATGAATAAAAGAAAAATCGTGGTCATGCTGCCACCGATCTATGGAATGTATATGCATTTGTCACCTAAGCTTTCAAATAAAAATTCTGTGAACAACAGTCAAAACCAATCAATATGTTCTTGATTTGGAGAGTATTGTGTTTTTTTGGTAAAAGAATTTATTAAACCACCCCTACAATATGGGGTGGTTTAATAAAAATGGCTAATCCTGATTCAAAGCCTCTATGCGAGGAATTAAACCTCATTAATCTCCGAATAGGCACCTTCCACTTCGAGTGTAATGGTCATAGTCTTAGAAGTCCGGTTTCTCCAAAACCAACCATGCTTTCCATCGAATGCCGCTTCCAAATCCCCTTCTTTGCGGTCTGTTGAACCTTTTTCATAGCCGTGATAATCTATCTGGTGTTTAATTGAATCTGCATGTACATCAAAATTTGCTCGGCCTTGATCTGTCCACCAAACATACTTGACTTGCTCTCCCTTATTCATTTTAAGCTTTACCTCTTTCCCTTGGTTAGGGAAAAGAGAGATTGTTATCTTGTCGTTTCTGACGGAGGATGATTGTTGAGTAATAGCTGTTTTTTCCACTGAAGCAGATACCAATTCAGCGCTATTGTCATTCGCTGTTTTTTTGCTCTCCACAGTAGCCGTATTAGCCTCAGCTTCCTGAGCAAGGGAGACTTTTATCTCTCCCATCTTAGACAAACCAAGCTGGTTTCCGATGCCCGTTGGATCAATGCCATACTCGCTGGGAAGCACAACCGTTACGAGAATAATTGCTGCCAGAGTGATTGCTATAACAGTTGATTTAATAAGCTTCGCTACTGAAGGAAGCTCTGAATCTGATGGTCGATGATTGTTATTCATTATGTTTTTCCTCTGTAATTATTTATGAAACAAAAAAGCCTGTCATCTGGTAACCTACAAAAATAAAGCCACCTGCCATTAAAGCGACATTGGCATTATATGCGTGCCGCATGAAGTCAGTCGAGCGACGCCAAAATCCCATTGCAATAAGAATTGCACCTAAGGCGATTAATTGACCAAGCTCAACGCCTATATTAAATGCGAAAAGATTGGGTATCAAACCATCTGGAGAAATTTTGTATTCCAGAATTTTAGTGGCCAGGCCAAAGCCATGAAAAAGTCCAAAAACAAGGGTGGCTATTTTGGTGCTCGGCTGAAAGCCAAACCACCGTTGGTATGCCCCCATGTTGTCAAGTGCTTTGTAGACAATCGAAAACCCAATAATTGCATCAATTAAATATGCACTCACGCTAATATTCATCAGAACACCAGAAAGAAGCGTAACTGAGTGTCCAACGGCAAACAACGTTACATAAATACTTATATCTTTTAAGCGATATAAAAAGAAAATCACTCCAAATAAAAACAACAAATGGTCATATCCCGTTACCATATGTTTTGCGCCTAAATAAATAAACGGTATAAGCATAGTCCCGGAACTTTCTTGGATATAGCCCTTATCGCCTGCTGTTACACCATGCGCACCAGCATCGACTGTAAAAGCAAAAAGGGTCGTTATTAAACCCATAAGAATAAACAAATTATTACTATTTAAAGATCGTTTTAAAAAATCATTCATTCGTTAACCTCGTTGGGGGTATTACTTTGTGTAAACATTAATCAAACATAACCAATGTTTTTCCACGTAAATTATTATCATCAATGATGAATATGGTTATTGATAACCATATGCGAGCTTTTCGAGTTCTCATATTCATAATCAAAAAATATAGCCCATTATTTCAATTTTTTAACCGTGGGGCCGATCGAATGGATCGCGACAGCATCCTTAGTTTCCTGAAAAATTAGCGCCAAGATATTGTCCATCCAAGCTGAGGAATACATACAGGGTTTTCTTCTCCTGATCCGCTACTTTGGAATTGTTAAAAGAAATGACCCACTTGGGACCAGACAAGTTCTTATTAATAGCTTCCGTGGGTTTGACATCAGCCCAAGATGCATCAAGCTCGCCTTGTTCGGCAATTGCTGCAACAATATCAGAAGCATAAGTGAGTACTTGTTCTTTTTCAATAGGTTCGAAGGGGCCGTGGGAGTGGTTGCCTCCAGCATACGCTGAGGTAACAGAAAAGACTAAGGCTGATAGTAAGTACAGTATAAATCTACGCATATTATTCTCCTAATCAATAGTTTGGTGAAGACATCTTAAATTTATGGAATTATCCATAACAGTTATGCGCCAGAGAACGTTAAAAACGTGGCACACACAGTGGGAAATCAATAAAAAAGTTTTTTGTGTTTCGAGAAAGTTAAACTATCGGTGGAGGAAGATTCGTTGTGATAGAGACAAATAAGAGACTAGATGGGGGGGGCACGGGTGATAATTTGTTAAATGTTTTCCTGGATGTTACTTCTGAAACGGAGCAACATTTCACCTCATGGGTTGAGGGCGAGTCGAGACATTGTATATTACTGATTCTATAAAGCAGGTTTTGAGCGTGAGCGTGCAGATTGCTGTTATGATCATGTCGTGATAGATCAGTAAAGTTAATACTATGTGTAAAAAGGGTATCGCTCGGCGAACTTGCGGCATGGTGATCGGTATGATTATGAGCATCAGTAACCTCTTGGGCAAGGTTGTGATAAATCTTGCCATCATCATGCCTGAGGTCATGGCTATGAACGGTTGGAACAAGAAGGGCAGTTACAATGTAAAATAATAAAAGCGTATGCCAGAACCGTTTTTTGTCGCAGTGAATGTATAGCCGCATACTGCTTTTAACCTGATTAATAAGAAAATATTTTTAATGGAAATCATGACTAAAAAACATATAATTTAACCTGATTACCATCGAGTCTCTTTCATGACGCATAGCTTAAACAAAAAACTACGCTAGTCCCGTTGGGAAGGTTCGGAGGCATCCATATGGTGAAACAGTGCCTTCCCTTCATAATGAGAGTGGCAACCTACATAAAATGTTCCTCCTCTGTCAATAATAATCAAAAAAGGGGTTATTTTTAACATGTAACCAGTAATTCTGATTGCCGGAGGAAAGTTCTTCTTAAAATCCAGTTACCCGAAGTTATAATGTCTACTGTGAGTGACATCCATTGATTTTCCCTTGATGGTTAAAATTGCCAAACCGAAGGTTGAATTTTCTTGTTTCCAGCCTTCATTTCTCTCTTGCCAGTTCCGCATAGAATCATATATTATCATCCGCTAACAAACTCATTCCCACATTGAATAGAATAGGAGGCTAAAGTGAACAAAACAGAATTAATCAATCAGATAGCAGAGTCAGCAGACATCTCAAAAGCAGCAGCCGGTAATGTACTAAATGGAATTACTGATGCCATTACAGATAGCCTCCAGAAAGGTGAAAATGTCACTCTCATAGGCTTTGGTACTTTCTCATCAGTAAAAAGAAATGCTCGTACCGGTAGAAATCCTCAGACTGGTAAACCTATGAAGATACCTGCCAAGACTGTGGTTAAGTTCAAAGCAGGAAAGAAATTGTCTGATACTGTGAAGTGAACAGGAAGGTCGCCGAATGAGTAAACACGGTGATATCAAAGTATTTATGTCCAACCAGGATAATAAATGCGAAGATTGTGGACGTGAAATAGAGCAAGGAGAATTTATCCAGCTATACAGCAACAAAGTCTACTGCCTCACATGCGCCGATTTGGATCATCTTGTTTTTCTTCCATCGGGAGATACAGCCCTTACTCGCCGTGCTCGAAAGAACTCTAACTTATCTGCCATAGTACTGAAATTCATTAAACACCGAAAACGTAATGAAAGGCAAGGAGTGTTAGTAGAGCTTGATGCTCTTGAAAAGGCTGAACAGGAATGCGCCGCTGATGCGGGAGAAAGAGAAATAGCTCGTGCTAAAGCTAATGCACGGCGACTAAAACAGGATAAAAAATACATCCAAGATTTTGCTACTCATATCCGGAAAATATTTCCCAAATGTCCTGAAGGGCGAGAGTATAATATAGCAGAACATGCATGTGAAAAATATAGTGGTCGGGTCGGTAGAAGTGCCCAGGCAAAAGAATTCAGCCCCGATGCAGTCGAGTTTGCAGTAGTTGCTCATATTCGTCATGCCGAAACAAAGTATGATGAGTACCTTATGGATGGTTATAGCAGAGAAACTGCGAGGGAAATGATCCGTGACGAGATTGACAAAGTCGTTTGTCAATGGACTGCTGGATAAAACGATAAAGCGACTTAACTGGGCAAGTGGCACTTATATTGAGGTGGTCCCCAAGCAGTCCCCAGAAATAACACCGCACCATCTAACAATTTGATTTTACAGGAAAAATTAATTTCGGGCCGAAGGTTCAACTCCCGCCGCCTCCACCATCAAAAAACTTAACAATTTCAAATAGTTACACTTGCCCGCCACACAGTCCCCAGGACGGGTAAGTGTCTCCGGATATTACCCCTTCTGAATTATTCTTCGAGACAAGTATGCTCACCTAACTCCCAACAAACGTCACCCACATCATTAAAGAATATTCTCCATTAAATTAGAGACTATTCTTTATATCAAAACTCACCACCCAACCTCCACTGTAATTTTTCTTGTTTAATATCAATACGTTACAAGAAATTTATTCTTTGGCACACACTTTGTAATGTAATTAATTGATGACGCAAACTTTCATCAAACCAAAAGCAAAAAAATTGCAAAATGACCCAATTCTCTAAATGGAGGACCTAGATGAAGAAAAAAATAGCCGCTACAGCTTTAGTCTCAACTTTTCTCCTGGCAGGCACAGTGTATGCCGGCGGTAAAGAATGGAACTTTCAAGAGCCACCTTATGATTTCACATTCGGAAATCACATTGACACCCATCAACAAACGAAAGTCCTTCCAAGTGGAGAATTGAAAGGGTTTCTCTATGTGGAGTTTACTGGAGAATACAATGAAGACGGCTATCCTATAGCTAAACATACAGACTGTTTTGACGAAATGGCTGAATGCACGGTTGGATGGACCTTAACGGGTATCCAAGGACACGCAACCTTTGTCTATCATGAAAGCGGTGATCATCCACTCTGGCAGGTTCACTCCCGATCCGATATTCCGCAACCCGGAGCATACAGTCATTTTCATTGGCTTGATGATCCTCCAATGGCTGGAATGCTTGAATCGGGGGAAATGCTGCACGGTTATTTCCTAGAACTCAAAGCAAAAGATACATTTGTTTTTAAACATGGCAATGATGAAATTCTTGTCACCCCTGGTCTAGACCTGGCCACTCATTTGAATTTGGTCACGGTTTTCCCTGACATCACAGACACCGGCACCGGTGGTGACACAGGTGGTGATGATGGCGGACACACACATGAATAACTGATTCTTTTTCCCTCCTCTCACTTTTTTCATGAGGCAGGGGTGCTTATCCACCCCTGCCATATTCGCTTATTGCAATTATTTCTGTACATATTAATCTGCGTGTTAGACTCGATTTAAGTTCCGCATTATTCTTTCAGAATAGGGGGCATATATGAAAAATTTGGCCATTATTTTTTTTCTGGCACTTTTAGTCCCCGTATGTCCACTTAATGTATTTTCTCATTCGGCCCATAAATCAGGACACGATAAGAAATCAGTTAATAAAATACCTGATGCATCTAACTATATTCACAGTGCAGGTCACCTTCCAGGAATAACCTGGGTTGATGATATTCATCCTATATTTGTTCGCAACGAATGTGGACATTGTCACACCCAGGGCAATGAAGCAACAGTTGAAAATCTGCAGGAATTCGCCCTAGGGATAATTGACAAAAATAATCCTGACAACCCCTACTTCAGTTATCACGAACTTGTATATTCTGAAGGAAATGAAATCCTTCAAACTGGTGAAAGATTCAGAGATGGACAATGCTGTTGGCCAAAAGATTATCCCTTAGATCAGCAGCGGCGAATCTGGATAGGATATCCTGAAAGGAGCGCCCTGCTTCGCAAGCTTGATCACGACTATTATGACTGGAACTCACCACCAAATAATCTTCATGGCGGCCTTAAACTGCTTTGGGGCGTGCCAATGCCCATGTGGCACCCTAATGAAAAAAATGAGGGTAAAGAATCAGCTTTTTCTGAAAATTATAAAATAGTTCCCTTCTGGAAACGTATAGGCAATACGAAAAAATTTACCTTGCCACCTCTCATCCCCTCATTTGACAGGATGCTCATTCGCTACTGGATTCAAAATGCAATACAGCTTCAATCAGAAAGTGGTTTTGAGGTATTACTTAAAGACAAAAATAGTAGTGCTCTGACTAACTTCACGTTTTATCTGGTCGGGAATTATACATCTCCTTTCAGGCAGGAAATAGCAGATATTATCCCTTTACAAACTAATAACAAAGGCGTCGCAAAAATTACTTTCCCACAAGAAAATATTGTTTCTTATGAATGGTTTATTTTTAAAGAAAAACCAGGGCCCAAAGTGAAACATCATAAAATCCTCATTGAGCCGGGTTCGGTAGTAAACAAAACGATATTTTTTTAAAGATACTGTCACATCAACTGTAGTTATAACACTCATTGAAATGGAGTTTATCTAAATGACAAAAACATGTGGCCATAAAACCTTTGGGGTATTTTTTTGTATTCTACTTCTCGTATCATTATCAACCCGGGCTTTCGGAAAGGATGTTGAGTATGACCTATACATTGATTACCAGCAGGTGAATTATTCAGGTACGCCTGTCGAAGCAATGAAAATCAATAATAGTATCCCAGGCCCAACCATTGAAGTTACTGAGGGAGACAATATCGAGATCAGAGTGCATAACAGGATGAACGTTGAAACATCCATACACTGGCATGGATTATTGCTGCCCAATCGCGAAGATGGAGTGCCTTATCTGACCACTCCCCCTATCGTGCCAAAATCGACCTATATTTATCGATTTCCAATCATTCAATCTGGAACCTACTGGTATCATTCACACACCGGCTTGCAGGAGCAACGTGGTGTATACGGCAGCATTGTCATTCATTCCAAGGAAAAAACCATACATGTCGACCGTGAATATGTGCTGGTCCTTTCTGACTGGACAGATGAGGATCCTGATGAAGTAATGCGAACACTGAAAAGAGGAAGCGAGTATTATTCCCTAAAAAAGGACAGTATCCAAAGTGTGTATGGAATGATTCAGAATAACGCAGTGCTGGATGCTTTAAAAAGATCTTTTATCCGAATGCCGCCAATGGATATTTCAGATGTGGCCTATGATGCCTTTTTAATTAATGGCAAGGAAGAAAGCCTTCTTCCTGCAAACCCAGGGGAAAAAATAAGACTCAGGATCATTAATGCCGGAGCATCAACCTATTTTTATATGCAATTTGCAGGGTCACCTATGCAGGTTGTTTCAGCAGATGGTCTGGACGTACAACCTGTCCATTTAGATCCTCTCCTGATAGCAATTGCAGAAACCTATGATATTGTTGTCTCAACCCCTGAAAAAGGGAAGGCCTTTGAGTTTCGTGCTACGGCTCAAGATGGTTCTGGTTCTGCCTCAATATTTCTTGGTGAGGGGGAAAAAGTGCTGGCTAAAAGTATCCCTAAACCCAATTTGTACAAAATGGATCACGTTCATGACATGTCAATGCACGGGGATCAAATGGAGCATGATCAGACAATGAAGATGCCCAAAGATGATACAGAACCGCATGATCACAAAATGTCTATGCACACTGAAAAGACAGGGCATGATAATAGCATGGAAATGAAGGGGGAGAAAACGGAGCCTCATCATATGATGGTTGAGGACCAAGCTACTTCAAAAAATAAAGAGAAGGAAATGGAACATTCAGGCATGTCTAAAGCTATGCACCATGACATGCAACAGGATAAGAATACTCACAAAGAAAAGCCTGGGCGCCATAATGGGATGAAAATGGCCTCTGCAAAAGAAGAAGCCCGCCCACTAGCTCCATATGATCATCTTAAATCACCACACCCAACCGCACTGAATTCAACAAATCCACTCCGCGAGATCACATTGACACTTACAGGAGATATGGAAAGATACGTCTGGTCCTTTGACAATAAAGTACTTACGGAAACTGATATGATCAAAATACGCCATGGCGAGAATGTGCGCATAAAATTCGTTAACACGACGATGATGCACCATCCCATTCATTTCCATGGCCATTTCTTCCGGGTTATAAACCAGCATGGAGAATATTCACCGTTAAAACATACGGTGGATATTGCTCCTATGGCTACTCAGGTTATTGAATTCTATGCTAATGAAGAAAAAGACTGGTTTCTGCATTGCCATATCCTCTATCACATGAAAGCAGGTATGGCTCGTGTACTCCATTATGAAGGCACAGAAGTTGATGATGATATTCTCAAAGCCAGAAAGATGAAAAGTAATTTCCTTACTCACGATCCCTGGTTCGCCTGGGGCACTAATGATGTACTCACGAATATGACAGAAGGAAAAGCCGTGGCTGCTGCAACTAGGCATACCTTATCGGTTGACTGGGAAAAAGAATGGGAGGAAGAAGAATTTGAAGTAACATCCTCCTATGGATATTATGTAAATCGTTTTTTGACCATGTTCGGAGGGGCACATACAACAGATGAAGACTTGAGAGGTATTGCTGGAATCCATTACCTGCTCCCATTTCTCATTGAAGCTACTGGTTGGGTAGACACTGAAGGAGAGAGCCGTGTAAGCTTAGAGAAAAGTATAGACTTAACCAGCCGACTGAGCGTTTCTGGTGAGTCTCAATATGACACTGAAGAGAGCTGGGAATGGGCTGTAGCACTTGAATGGACAGTCAATAAACACCTATCCTTAATTGGCAAATACCATTCAGAGTATGATGCAGGAATCGGGTTAAATATTCGTTTTTAATAAATGCGTTACATGCCGCACTGTATTCTCCGTACAGGACAAATATACTGTTACAATAATGAAGGCTTAGAAATCCCATGCGAAAATTCAGGACAGGATGCGGAAAATAGTATTGGTGCTAAATGGTCCTCTTCTCGATTTGAGGTACAGGGTGACGTTGTTAAAGATCATCTTACTAATCTAACCTGGTCCCGAAATGCCAATCCACATGAGTTTCCTGTTACATGGCAGGAGGCATTGAATCAAATTTCTTTGTGGAACATGGAAAAATTTCTCGGCTTTGATGACTGGCGTTTGCCAAACCGAAAAGAGTTGCGAAGCTTGATGAGTTATCAGGCGAAAAAGCCTTCTTTACCAGCTAACCACCCCTTTACAAATTTTTTCCTTAACTGGTATTGGACCTCCACGACTGCCGCTATCAACCCGGCCTATGCTTGGTACATTCACTTGGAAGGAGCACGAATGTTTTACGGCAGGAAAGACCAGTATTATCTTTTTTGGCCTGTAAGAGTAGAACCAAATGATTTATTGTCATGGTCTGGGCAAGAAAAATGCTATGACAGTCTTGGAAAAGAGATTCAATGTGATGGGTCTGGTCAGGATGGAGATTACTGCATTGGGAAAGCATGGCCGAAAACGAGGTTCAAGGTTACTGAAGGAATTGCCAATGATAAGCTAACCGGACTCAATTGGGACTTGTGTGCAGATGTGACAGGCAAACCAACAAGTTGGCAAGAAGCGCTTGATGCCATTAAACATTTAAACATTATTTCTTGGCAAGGAGTAAAGACCTGGAGATTACCCAATATTAATGAGCTAGAATCACTGGTTGACTGTTCTTCACACAGTCCTGCCCTGCCTCAAATTCATCCCTTCAAAGAACTAAAAGATGGATACTGGTCTTCTACAACCAGCTATTTTGAAACTGATTGGGCCTGGGTCCTTTATCTAGAGAAAGGTGCTTGTGGTGTCGGCCATAAAGGTGGCAAGACTTTCTTTGTTTGGCCTGTTTATGGGTAGAGAATTTCCTTATTTTTTATTTCTGATTCTTAAGAACGTCTGGATTAAAATTAATACTGAAAAGATGAAGGTTAGGGGAGCTTAATACTGTTGCCAGAAACTGTGCCCTTTAAATCTTCAGCAATTTTTTTGATGACCCTCTTGTTAGGCGCTATTTCTATGCGGCTGTCTTTTTTATCAGAAAGTTTAGAACTACTAAACGTCATGGTTTTCCCTTGAATTTCAACAGCATGGAGAACTTTATAGGCATATGTCTTGTTTCTTAATACTGTTGTTGGTGTTTGATATGTGCCATCGGGGCTTTTTTCTGCCGGCAATATCAGAACAACAAGATGTTCTTTTTCGTGGGTATCTACGCCTAACTCATAATGAGCCTCAGGTTCATTTTTACCTGTAATTACTTCAAGATCAGATTTAGCTGTTGCCCCTATTAATTTATTGACTTGACTTATATCCTTTAGAAGAACGATGTGGTTTTTTAAAAAAATATCACGAACAGAATTCACTATTATTTGATCTTCTTTTGAAAGGTTTTCATAAGATTGATCAAATGGAGTTTTGGCATTGGATCCAGCAGCAAATAGTAAGAGGATAATTGTAAACGGTATTATTCTAAACATTAGAACTCTCCTTTATTGAGATTTATCCCCAGTGCTTCAGGCTTTTGTCATAAGGTATTATTTGTATTACTAAACAAAAACACAAGTCTTTACAAAGAGTTAATGGTTTTAAATAATTATATGATTATTATTTAAATTATTGATATTTTATTAAAAGATATAAATCAACATTTATATCTCAGTTATTTTTTTAATTTAAATAAATGGAGTTTTAAATGAAAGCGACTCAGGCTTTGTCCTTCTTGATACTTATTTGGTTGATTATTGCTAATAATTGTCTAGCAGGAAATTCAGAAATTACGAAAGGGGAAAAGGTCTATCAGGAGTACTGTAATGACTGCCATGGTATAAAAGGAATTGGTGAAGACCCTAAAAATCCTAATGGAGGCTTCAATAGTGAAAATGAGTTTGTCGCTCCAGCTCTGAATGGTACGGCACATACCTGGCACCACCACCCGGTGTTTCTTTTTGAACAAATAAAAAACAGAAAAGTAAACAAATCATCCCCTATGCCCCCATTTTCAGACATTCTTAATGACGAGGAAATTCATGCCGTCATAGCCTATATTAAATCTTTATGGCCTGAAAATATTCGAAAAAGTTATGACGAACGATTTAAAGAGTAATTCTATCTACTGCCACAAGTAATCAGGCTCCTCAAAGTAAAGATAGATAGAATAGGTTTTATCTACTGTTGCGCCACACAGATGACCCTAAACCCCCTTTAACTATGCGCAATTGTAGATAAAACCTAAGGAACTGAAGTGCTGTGCGCCCCGGTGTTTAGCAGTTTCTTCTATGGGGATTTAATGAAAGGCAGGAAGTTGGTTGGTAAACTGTTGAGCTGTTTTTTTTTTCAATGAGAACACAGCGTAGACAAGTCAACTCTAGGTGATCGACACCAACTGAACGGGATATTTTTCAGCATTTCTGTAGCAAAAGACTCCTATTTGGTATTTTTTCTATCTTTGTTTCA
>JACNJZ010000211.1 GCA_014382295.1 Candidatus Desulfobia pelagia
GCTTTTTAATTTTGTCATTCCTTGCTAGCAAACAAAAATCCTAATTTTTCAAGGTGCCTTATAATATCTGGGCAAAACCAGACAAAAAATACAATGACCACACACCCTTCCGAGAACGATAAAATCGTCGACATAGTCAAAGTGACTAAAATATACCCCCCCGATGTCATGGCTCTGCGGGATATTTCACTTACAGCCAGGAGGGGGGAACTCATTTTCCTGACCGGTGCAAGCGGTGCAGGAAAAACAACCCTGCTCAAACTGCTCACCTGCCTTGAAAGGCCAACCAAGGGCGTCATTGAAATCGGCGGCAACGATATCAACACCCTCACTTCGAAAGCAGTCCAGAAATTAAGACAGCGAATAGGCGTCGCCTACCAAGATTTCAGACTGTTGCCAAAGCAGACAGTTTTCCAGAATATTGCCATGGCCATGGAGGTCCGCTTCAAAAGCCCGAAAGAAATAAAACAGCGGGTTGATGAGCTTCTTGAAATGCTTGCAATAACAGACAAACGCAATAATCCGTCCGGCAAGCTTTCCCGGGGAGAGCAGCAACGCGTTGCCATTGCCAGGGCGGCCGCCAACGCACCGCCTCTTATTCTGGCCGACGAGCCTACCGGCAATCTCGATGACGAATCCACCGCGAGGGTAATGTCGCTCTTTAGCCAGCTGAACTCACAGGGGTCAACCATTATCATTGCCACCCATGACGCTTCCATCTACAAGAACACTCACCATAGGCTGCTGCATCTGCAGCATGGTCAGATAACTGAAAAGGACACTGTATGAGCATCCTTTCCTTTATTTTCTCCCAGACAGCCCGTAATATCCGTCACAGTTGGAGCGTACAGCTTATGACCACATTTACAGTTACCCTGTCTGTACTCATCTTTTCTTTTTTCTATCTTATCTATACAAACATGGTGGAAGCAGGATCCCGATTGGGAGATGATCTGCGTTTGATCGTTTATCTCGACGAAACTCCTTCCTCGGAGAGGAAAGCACTGTACACAAAAAACATACACAACTTCGGCAAAGTCGAGAAGGTCTTCTTTATTTCTCCGGATGAGGCATTTCAAAGACTTGAAAAACAACTGGGAACAGAAAACGATGTTCTCAAAGATCTCACTTCATCTTTTCTGCCCTACTCCATAGATATTTATCCCAGCAAGGAATTAAGAAATCTTTCCAGGATTAAATCCTTTTCCGACTATCTCAGCAGCATGCCTGGTGTTTCCAAGGTACAGTATGGACATAGCTGGATTGAACGATTCAGCTATTTCATCAAGCTCCTACGACTTATTGTTATCCTCAGCGGCACCCTCCTTTTATTTACAACAATATTCATGGTTTCCTATACCATTCGCCTAACGGTGGTAGCCCGGCACCAGGAACTTAAAGTCCTGCGGTATCTTGGCGCCACCAACTGGTATATCAAAGGACCGGTTCTTGTTGAAGGGTTTCTGCTGGGATTTTTGGGATCGACACTTGGCCTTGCTGCTCTCTATATTCTCTTTCAATGGATAAAGACCAACTTCAGCGGTCCTGGATTTATGAATCTTTTCACCTTATCATTTCTTCCCGCTTCCCATACTGTGCTTATACTCATTATCAGTGTTCTTCTCTGCACATCAGGCAGCATGATTTCTGTCCGCAAATTATTACGTATTTAAAAGGCGCTGCAAACGTGTTCAGAAAACTGCTTCCCTCAATACTCTCATTAAGTACGGTATTCCTGCTGAATACTGCAGCATATTCTCTCGACTCTGTCGATGAATATGACAAAAAAGTAGAGGAACAGAAGAAAAAAATAGAACGTGTACAGGAGGGAATCAAGGGCCACAGTAGCAAGGTTACCACCTCAGAAAAAGAGGAAACCAACCTGATCGACCACCTCGAGTCCCTGGAAGACCAAATTGACACTGAAGGGAAAAAATTAATCCATCTCAAACAGAAAGTAGAAATTCAGGACCAGGCAACCCAGAGGCAACAACAGGAGGTGGAACACCTTCTCGTACAAAAAAACACCCTCCAGCAACATACTGAAAATCGTTTGACAGCGTACTACAAAACCGGCGATATTGGTTTTATCAATGTTATATTTTCTTCTTCTTCCCTCTCTGACCTCGTGAGCTTCAGAGACAAATATCACCTCATGCTTCGCCATGACCAGCAGAACATTCATTCCTATAAAGATAAAATCAAAGAACTGAATGAATCGAGAGCCGCCCATGAGGAAGAAAAAAGAAAACTTAACGAAACGATAGCAAAAGCCGAGGAGCAGCAGAAAATTCTTGCTGACACCAAAATCGAAAGAGAGGTTTTGCTCAAGAGGGTAGTCACTGAAAAAAAACTCTACCAGCAGGCCATCGAAGAAATGGAATCTGCGGCCTCTTCTCTCAAAGAGGCATTGGAAAGGCATGAACAGGAACGCCTGGAAGCAAAGCAGGAGGAAGAGTATGAATTTATCAAGGGTAACCCCCTCAAAGCTTTTAAAAAGAGGCGCCCTCTTCATCTCCGTGGATTTGCCGGCCACAAAGGCACTCTCCCTCCTCCAGCCTTGGGATCTGTTGTAAAATACTTTGGAGAAGAAAACAGGGGGAAATTTGACATTCCTGTCATTTCCAACGGTATCAGTATTAAAACAGCACCGGGAAGTGATATTAAAGCCATATATCCAGGAAAAATTGTATATGCCGGGTCTTTAAGGGGATATGGAAAACTTGTCATTATCGATCACGGAAATCACTACTTCACTCTTACAAGTGATGTAGGCCATATTACCAAGAAGACCAATGAGCCGGTCGTCCAGGGTGAGCGCATCGCAACTTCAAGTCTGCATAGCGGCCACCTCAATGACGGCTTCCGCTTTGAAATTCGATTCAATACAGAACCGCAGGACCCTCTTCTCTGGCTTGACCAGACATCCCGGGAGCTTTCCGTAAAAAATAACGAATAATGCAATCTGTACATGAGATCTGTAAATGAGATTGTCTGAATGACGTCAACATGCTAGAGTATTAGGAATATAGAAATATCAGCATTAACCTTTTAAATGGAATTATTATGAATCGATCAAAAAAATACTTTGTCATCTTTACCGCCTGCCTGGCGGTTATCACCCTGTCATTCTGGGAACGTTCGCACAATGTGGAAGCAGGCACTCAGGAAACATATAAAAACCTCGAAACCTTTTCAAATGTACTGAGCCTGCTTCAGCAAAACTATGTAGAGGAAATCGACAGCACCGAGGTCATCGAAGGGGCAATCAAGGGAATGCTTGCAAGCCTTGACCCGCATTCTTCCTATATGAAGCCTGACGACTTCCACGAATTAAAAATTGAGACAAAAGGCAGCTTTTCCGGAATAGGTATTGAAATAACAATGAAAGACGGGATTCTTACTGTAGTCTCCCCGATAGAAGGAACGCCGGCCTTTAAAATGGGAGTTAAGGCCCAGGATAAGATTTTAAAGATTGATGATGAATCTACGAAAGACTTGAGCCTCATGGAGGCAGTCAAGAGACTCAGAGGCCCTAAAGGGACCAAAGTAACCATCTCTATTCACCGGGAAGGTCTCACAGAACTGAAAGATATCAGTATCATCAGGAATGTCATACCGTTGATCAGTGTTAAATCAAAAACCCTGGAACCCGGTTACGGTTATATCCGCATTCGTAATTTTCAGTCAAAAACAACCAAGGAATTCAAAGAGGCACTAGCGGATCTTTCCAAGGACGGCGATCTCAACGGGCTGGTTCTTGACTTACGAAGTAACCCCGGCGGTTTGCTTGACCAGTCGGTGAAAATATCAGATATCTTCCTCGATGAAGGAATGATCGTCTCCACTCGAGGTCGGATCAAAGACCAGAATATGGAATTCAAGGCCCACGCCAATGGAGAGAAATATACCTTTCCGATCATAGTCCTCGTTAATGAGGGAAGTGCAAGTGCATCTGAAATTGTTGCCGGTGCCCTGCAGGATCACAAAAGAGCCCTCATTCTTGGAGCCCAGACCTTTGGGAAAGGATCCGTTCAGACTATTATCCCCATGATCAATGGTGCCGGGCTCAGACTCACTACAGCCCGCTATTACACTCCAAACGGCACATCAATTCAGGCCACGGGAATCACTCCGGATATTATCGTTCCCACCCAGCTGATAGCACCTGACGCACACGCTGACGATGAAAAGAAAAAAATGAAATTCATGCGGGAAAAAGACCTCAAGCACCATTTTGAAAATGGTACCGAAGAGGAAAAGAAAGAAAAAGAGAAAGAAATAAGCATTGAGGAAAGTGAAGAAGACGCAAAAATCCATGAGGAGATTGAAAATGACAACCAACTCCATCAGGCCCTCATGCTTCTCAAGGGATTAAGTGTTTTCAGCAAACTGGGGCAGTAAGCTGATAGCTGATAGCTGATAGCTGATAGC
>JACNJZ010000212.1 GCA_014382295.1 Candidatus Desulfobia pelagia
AGTCTGCCCTGCCCTCTTTGCTTGGACAACCAGAGACCTATTCCATTAAAACTGTATATCGGCAGCAAATCCATACGTTGTGATGCCGGCAAAACAAGATCCGTCAGGTTATCGAGGACCAAAGGTTCTTCGTCCGGCATGCTGAAGTATGTCAGGACCATATGATGCTGATTTAACTTCAGAGCCTTAACATAGGTTAGATTTAACTTTTTTTCAGAAATACCCATCGCAAGAAGGGTAAAATATTTGGAAAGGGAAAAATCCTCACAGTCTCCTCCACCGCTGCCAAGAAATTCAATGGGGGTTGCCCAGTAATCATTTTCCCCCCAATGCACTGAATCACTGACAAACTCAAGCTGATTGAAAAAATGATTAACCTTTTCTATTTTTTCCCTGTCGGTTGCACTCGTATCCTCAAGGATCACATTCTCCCATGAAATAAGACGCAGCCGTGCATCTCTTCCATACTTTTCCTCAGAGGCCTCCAGAATTTCTTTACTAATAGAAAATTTTTCACCCGTAAAAACAGGAGCAGCCACCACCAAAAAAGCAAATAGCAGTGCCAACAAAAAATAGGGGGTATTTTTTTTATACTGTGACTTGGGCACGGTGGCTAGTCAGGGAAAAACTTTGGAGGAATGCATGTCCCTTCAGCTGCTGATCTAACTGAAGGAGACATGACATATCAAAAAATTACAGGGTATTTTTCTGTTTGTATGAACAGCATAAGAAAACTCTGTAATAGAATTGACCGCGGCACTATTAGGACGTCCGGGAGAATCAGCCATTATCCTTTATCGTTATGGCTTGAACATTTTCCATGACTTCTTTTTCCAGATTCTTTTCATCAGGCCACTGTAGTCCAAGCGAATGAACCAGGCTTCCCATACCGCTCAATATGCGGCATTGCGCATACAGGCTGTCATAAATGGCATAGGTGAGATCCCTTTTCGCATTAATAAATTCAGCCTCAGTATCCAACACATCAAGCATAGTACGCTTTCCAATATTCCACTGTTTTGTATATGCTTCCGATGTTGCCCCGGTGGATTCAACATACTTCTTTAAAAGGGTGATTTTTTTCTGAGAAGCCTGAAAGGCCATCCATGAAAGGCGTATGGATTCAACAACCTGCCGATGGGTATTATCGCGGATTGCCCGTGCTTCGCAGACTAAATGGAGAGTTTCTGTCTTACGGGCAGTATCTTTGCCACCATTCAGCATATTAAAGCGAAACCTGACCATTCCCTCGATTTCATTTTTCCAGTCTGGAGTGTCAATATTATCCTCCCATGTTTTATCAATCTCCAGATCAATAACAGGAGAAAATGCACCCTGGGCCACCCGGTACTGGGCTTTCCTTGCTTCAAGATCTGCTTCGGCAGATTTCAGGGTGGGATGATTCTCCAGGGCTTTCGCCTGAGCTTCCTCCATGCTAGCCGGAAGGAGAGAAATCAGATAATCCGGAGCAACAAGACCTGCAGGGAAATGATCCACAACTGCATGGTAATTTGTCCTGGCATCAATTATATTTACTTCGGTCACAATCATATTGGACTGTGCAAGGGCAAGACGACCTGTAACCTGATCCAGATTGGCTGTCTCATCCAGGCCGGATTCATTCCTCAATCGAACCTGATCAAATATACGCTCATGAATCGCCATATTTTCTTGAGCCAGACCATGAATAGCCTCATGACGGAGAACATCCAGATATACCTGGGCTACCCGGAGGGCTACACTCTCTGATGTTCCCTGAAGTGTAAAAGCGGCAGATTTAACCCTTTCGGTCTGACGATTCACTTCATTGGAAGTTATGAAACCGTTATAAATATTCTGGCGAAGACTTAATTTAACTTCTCTGGGGTCAGCAGTTTCCTCAAATTCCCTTGGTGAAAAAATCTCATTTCGGCCAATACCTGCCGAAAAATCAAGTGTCGGGTAGTAACCGGCTTTAGCCTGCTCCACCTCTTGATCTCTGGCCAGGCGATTATGCTGAACAGCTCGAACCTGAGGATTTGTTATGAGTGCATGCTCAACAGCCTCATGCAAAGTCTCAGCCTGAGCAGGCAGCGAATACGCTACTATTCCAAGAGCTAATAAACTGACAATCAGCAATCTCTTAGTCATGATAAACACATCCTTTACGAAATAAAAAGAATTTTACAATAAGCAAAACAGGTGAGATCCCTGTAACAACAGGCAAAAAGAAACAATTTACCTACACATTAAGTTCATGATATAAAATTTCCACCAAAGATTACAAATTTTTTTTAAGAAAATCGCCGAAAAATGAATTTGGTTCACTTATTGATTGATCCTGGTTTTGAAGTAAACTATGATAAATCAAGGTGCAAGACTAAGGGGGAAATACATTCAGAGGCCACTGTTCCTCAAAAACGGCAATTACCAACGCGTTCTGAACCCTTAAATTTATTGCATATTCATATTAAATGCTTCTCAGGAGAAAGGCATGAAACATACTTTTACCATTATCGCTATTTTGCTCTGCGGATTCATCTGTTCATCCTGTACCGGAACATCCGGTGTGAAAATTGCAGAAGAAAACTTTGTTGAAGATTGTGGAGATCGGGACTGCACCAAGAGCACAAACACTCAGGATGATTTCATCCGCGACGCCTATCTTTCGAAAAAAGATGCTGAAGTTGTTAAATCTGAAATCCTAGAGACAAAAAAAGTTGTTTCGACGAATACTCCCCCCATGACAACCAGGGAAAAACCAAAAAATATTTCTGCACCATCGCAACCTGTAAGTGTTCTGTTCGCCTTTGACAAACACACTCTTGACACAGAAGGAAAGGCTGTTCTTGATAAAACTGCTGCCCTGTTAACACAATATCCCCTTTACAACCTGCAGTTAAGCGGACACACAGACAATTTCGGGTGTCATAATTACAACATTGAACTTTCCCGAAAACGCGCTGAAGAAGCAAAAAAATATCTCATCGCAAAAGGCATAGACCCAAGCAGAGTCATTACGAGCTGGCACTCCTCACACAGACCTAAAGCTCCCAATGAAACCCCTGAAGGGAGAACTCAAAACCGCCGTGTTGAATTTAATTTCGTTAAAAGCAGTTGAAAGAATAATTTCTTTTATCAACGGCTAAAAGATTACGCCTATAAAAAACCGTCATGCCGGACTTGATCCGGCATCAAGAGAGATAGTATTTCCACTGGATTCAGGATCAAGCCCGTAATGCCGCCAGTGACAAATCTAAAATTGATCGCAATTACAACAAATTAATCAAACTCACACGACTGAGTTCTAAAGCTACCCGCACAACACATCGTTACAAATCCCCCTTCTGCCGCTCTCCTTCCCCCTGACAATCATACCCTACTTCAATCAATCTACACCCTCACCTGAAGAAAGGTCACATATCCGTTTCCTTCCTGCTGCAACCAAAATTCAGAACATCTAGTACCAAGGTCCAATAGACATTTTGAATTTTATTCCATATACTTTTCATAAAGTACTCATTCCCCCCTACAAAATATACAGGGAGATATATCATGGCAGCCAATGAACACATTACAGATTCCTCTTCAGCGATCCAAGAACCCGTCGGAAAAGTTTTCATAGTATACGGAACCGCAAAAGTAATCTCTTCTGACGGTACAACGAGAGCCCTTTCCCCAAACAGTCCAATATATGCTCAAGACCGTCTCCTTACCGAAAGTGACGGCAGGGTATCTATAGTCTTCAATAATCCATTGAACCCTCAATTAAATATTGGAAGAATGAGTGATATTGTTATCGATGAAGATATCTACAATGCTGAAGCTGTAGATCTCTCAGAGGTAGCCAGTGAAATTGAAGAAATCCAGGAAGCTCTCTTATCAGAAGATTTTGACCCGACAACAGAACTGGAAGCCCCAGCCGCCGGCATTGGAAGCCCAGCATCCGACGGTGGCGGCCATCCGATAGTTTCATTTGAAGCAACCGGAAAAGAAGTTCCAGTAACCAGCGGCGCGGAGACAATTGGCGTTACCAGAACTTTTTTGGATCCAATCAGTGGGATTAATTTAACCGAATCTGGCACACAACCTGAAGGACCTATAAATATAACAGCAACTCTTTCTGCCAGTGAACAAGTATACGAAGGAGAATTCATAACATATACGGTAACGCTATCTGAACCTGCCAGTGAACAAGTAACAATTACTTTATCCAATGGAGCCACCATTACTATTGATAGAGGTGATATTGTCGGCAACACAAATATAGCTGCACCATCTGATGATCCATACATTGATGAAGGAACAGTTTCAGCAAATATTGAAAGGGCGGAAGGAAGTGGCAATGATATAATTCTCATAATTGATGACACTCCTGCTGTTACCAATATTGCTGATACCATCGATACAACAACCGTCAGCCTTGGCGATGTTACTGTCGATGAAGGA
>JACNJZ010000064.1 GCA_014382295.1 Candidatus Desulfobia pelagia
TCATTTTGGCAATGACACCGCTAGCGAGCAAAAAGTCAATTTTTCAAGGTTGCCTTAAGCTTATACCATGCCCCTCAATACACAATACAAATACGTGTATAAATGATAAGTAATCAAAGGTGAAAAAATGACATTTGATGTAGCACACGAACTCGATAGAATAATTGCGTCAGACCATCATGATCCATTTTCGGTTTTAGGTCTTCATCCCCTTGAACACGATCCAACATCTGCTATAATCCGCACCTTTCTCCCTTTGGCAAAATCTGTCAAACTCGTTTATGGAGACCAGAAACGCGATATGTATAAAATGCGGGAAGAAGGCCTTTTTGAAGCCGTCATTCCTGACTATACAGTCCCGTTCACATATAGCTTTGAAGTCGTTTGCTGGGACGACCAGATTCGCTCGTTTGTCGACCCTTACAGTTTTCTCCCACAACTCACCGACTACGATATTCACCTTTACAGTTCCGGCACTCACTATGAGATATATACCAAACTGGGCTCTCACCAGATGGAAATTGATGGCGTGCAGGGAACTATATTCAGAGTCTGGGCTCCCAGTGCCAGACGTGTCAGCGTCATAGGAGATTTCAACTATTGGGACGGCCGTGTTCACCAGATGCGGGTTATTGGCTCATCAGGAATCTGGGAGCTTTTCATCCCCGGAATCAGTCAGGGTGAAATCTATAAATATGAAATAAGAACCAGCCAACACAATATTACTGAAAAAGCCGACCCGTTCCAGTTTCATTCCGAGATTCGGCCCAAAACGGCTTCTGTTGTCTGGGGACTTGACGGATATGAATGGAACGACAGTGCCTGGTTAAAAAAGAGGAAAAAAAGCAATATTTACGAGCAGCCCTGCTCTATTTACGAAGTACATATGGGCTCCTGGCAGCGGGATCCATCAGATCCTTCCCGCTTTCTGAGTTTCCGGGAGTTGGCCGGCACCTTAATCCCGTATGTGAAAAAAATGGGCTTCACCCATATAGAACTCATGCCTATTATGGAACACCCGTTTGATGAATCATGGGGATACCAGACAACAGGATACTATGCGGTTACGAGCAGGTTCGGGACACCGCAGGATTTTATGTATTTTATCGACTGCTGCCACCAGAATGACATCGGTGTCATTCTCGACTGGGTTCCTTCCCATTTCCCTTCTGACGGCCACAGTTTAAGCAAGTTTGACGGCACCTCCCTCTACGAGCATGAAGATCCTCGTCAGGGGTCACATCCTGAGTGGAAAACCCTCATATTCAATTATTCCCGTAAAGAAATAGCAAACTTTCTCCTGGCAAATGCTCTTTTCTGGCTCGACGTTTTCCATATCGACGGTATTCGTGTTGATGCTGTCGCCTCAATGCTTTACCTGGATTATGGCAGAAAAGACGACAACTGGATTCCCAACCGGTATGGCGGAAAAGAAAATCTCGAAGCAATCGAGTTCATAAAGCACATGAACGCCATAGTCTATGAGCGATTTCCCGATGTAGCTATTATGGCCGAGGAATCAACTTCTTTTTACGGCGTTTCCAAGCCAACTGATGCCGGAGGCCTTGGCTTTGGATTTAAATGGAACATGGGATGGATGAATGACATGCTCGATTATTTCAGCCGTGATCCCCTGTACCGAAAATTCCATCATAACAATCTGACATTTTCACTTCTTTACGCCTTTTCCGAAAATTTCGTATTACCCCTCTCCCATGACGAGGTGGTACATGGCAAAAAATCACTCCTGGCCAAGATGCCCGGTGATATCTGGCAGCAGTTCGCAAACCTTCGCCTGCTGCTCTTCTTTCTCTGGACCCATCCAGGGAAAAAACTGCTCTTCATGGGCGGTGAGTTCGGACAGATATCGGAATGGTACTGCAAGGTAAGCCTTGATTGGCATCTCGCCGGAGAAAATACTCTCCATCAGAAACTCCAGACCTTTGTTGAACACCTTAACGCCGTCTACAAAGAAAATCCTGCCCTCTGGGAAGTTGATTTCTCTTTTAATGGCTTCAAATGGCTCGACTGTAAAGATGTTGACAACAGCATTGTGGCCTTTGCTCGAATAGCAAAAGATCCATCTGATCATGTGATTTGCCTACTCAACATGACTCCACAGATACAACATAATTACAAATTAGGGGTTCTTGAGAAACGGACCTATAAAGAAATTTTCACAACTGATGACAGTAATTTTGGCGGCAGCAACGTTCATAATGCAGAACTGAAAGAAGCGTATGATGAGCAGTACAGTGAGGCTCCGTACCATGTAACTGTATCAGTGCCTCCACTGGGTGGAATTATACTTAAGCCGGTGTGAGGGCTTTAAGGCTGAAGAAAAATATCCTGATTTGTTACAGTCCTTCAACTTGAAACTCGAAACTCGAAACTAAAAGGAATAATCAATGTCCACTGGAATGCAACCATCTGGCGATAAAATGAGAAAAGTCCTGTGCTGGGTGAGTGAAACGCTGGAAGCGCATCCAGAAAAAAAGAGAATAGACGTGTTCAAGGAAGCAGAGGTTCGTTTTGATCTGACCCCCAGGGAATGTGAATTTCTGGATAGTCATTTTGCCAGTGAGGACCTAACAGAAGAGAGTGGATGCACGTAACCCTCTCTATTCACTTACAAAACTATAGATTTCAAGACGAAGCAGAGACAAGCCATTGTTCATAGAGAACACTGAGACTTTCCCATGAGTACTCTTGTGTTAATTCCCTGCTCAATTCATTGTCAAGTGGTCCTAACTGCAAATCTTTTTTCACCCGCGCGGCAAATTCAGCATCTTCATATAAATATTCTTCAGGGAAAAGTTCCGGATATGAAAGGCGGTTTGGCAGCAGCGGCCGACATCCTGCTCTTACTGCCTCCAGCACTGACATCCCGTAGAATTCATGAACTGATGTTGAAACAACTACCGTCCCCTGCCCCAGGAGCTTATAATATTTTTCCGTATCCTGTACATAGCCAAAATGGAGCATACGGTGTGCCAGCTTTTCCCGGGCTATAGAAAAAATATCAGGCTGCCGCTGAAAGGCCTGACCAAGGACAATAAGCTTAAAATCAATACGCTGCTCATCAAGAGCAAATAAGGTTTCAAAGAAAAATTCCGGGTTTTTATCGTGCTCCCAGCGATGATTCCAGACAATAACCGGATCCGCACACTTCTTTTTATAATTTTCCAATGCATCTATTGCTGAAAAATCCATCCCTGGATGCAACACTATTGCCTTTCTGCGAACAGCATCAAGGAGATTTATTTTCATGTCCGGCAGTTTTCTAACTATTTTTTCACACCCGAAAAGAAAAGAGTCCAAATTGTATTGTGAGCTAAAGGCCAAACCCTCCGATGAAGCAGCGGTTGTCAGGTTCGTAAGGGCAAAATGCATATCCCTTTCATCATCAACCTGGACAGGATAGGCAAACTGATTTTCGTGGAAATAAGTACAGACAGGGATACTCCGGACCCACTCAGGCGCCATGCCCTTTAGAGTAGCAACATCAACAAAGGTGGAGCAGAGAATAACATCAAAATCAGGGGAAACACTGGCCAGCTTTTCGGCATACCAGGGAGCTGCAAACCGCATCCGCCACTTCCAATACCTGGCCGGCAGGGTGAGGAATTGAAATGTATACGGCAAGATTCCCTGCAGATCTTCCAGAAACCTTCTATGCGATCCACCGAAATAAGGCTCCAGAACAAGAATTCGCATACGTCCCTTGCAAAAAGGCAAAAATCCTTTTACCACGAAGCACACGAAGGCCACGAAGTAAAAAGAAAAAATCTTCGTGAGCTTCGTGAGCTTCGTGGTAACAACAAAATGTCTTTGTATTATTAACTACAAACTTTCCATAGCTTCCTGAAAGGCCTTTTCAGATCGCTGAATTACGGCATCGTCAACACAGAAAGCCAGTCGGAAATAGCCGGGCATACCAAAACCACGGCCTGGTACGGCGAGAATTTTGTATTTCTGCAGATGATTGACAAAATCAACATCACTTTCAATCGGAGATTTTGGAAAAATATAAAAAGCCCCTTTCGGCTGTACAAATTCCAGCCCGACCTTCTCAAGAATATCGCAAAAAACCTTCCTGCGCTTGGCATAAATTGAATTGTCAACAGTCAGTCCCTGCAGCTCTGCGACCACCTTCTGCATCAGGGCAGGGGCATTCACAAAGCCGAGAATCCTGTTGGCAAGAGTCATGGATCCGAGCAAGGGTTGCTTTTCTGCAATTTCAGGATGAACAGCAATGTAGCCAATACGTTCTCCAGGCAGGGAAAGATCTTTTGAATAGGAAGAAACAACAATACTGTTTCGATAGCTCTGGAATATACTGGGAACTGTATAATCATCATAAATAATTTTACGATACGGCTCATCACTGATCA
>JACNJZ010000152.1 GCA_014382295.1 Candidatus Desulfobia pelagia
GGGGGGAAGGTGCGTGTAATATGAAACCCGGGTGGAGTTTGGGAATTGGGATCTGGAAGGCGTTGTCAGGACCGCCGATACTGTCGAAACATATGTGCCCATCATGCGGGACAGCAGGCTGATCGGCGGGTTTGAAATTTATTATGATATCACTGAAGACAGGGAAAAACTGCAGGCCCTGTTGCAGACCTCATATCTTACCCTGTTTCCCATTGTTCTTATTCTCTTTGTCTCTGTTGTTTTGAGTTGTCGCCGGGCAAACCGCAATATCAACCAGAGAATTGAAGCCGAAGAAAAATTATTTCAACAGAGCGCGGAGCTTAAGGAAAAAAACGATGAGCTTACAGAGCTCTTTGTCATATGCCGGGATCGCAAGGATCGGCTTGAGGAAGAGCAGAAGGCTCGTCAGGAGGCTCAGGAGCAGGTTCAGTTGGAGCAGGGAAAACGTGAGCAGCAGCGAATGGAATTCCTGCGCCATACCGTCCAGGCGCAGGAGGAGGAGCGGTCCCGCATTGCCCGTGAACTTCATGATGAAACCGCTCAGACCTTGACCGCTGCATCTCTTAATTTTGCCTCTCTTAAAAATCAGCTGGAAGATAATCCTGAAGTGTCTGAAGTTGTCGGCAGGCTGCAGCATCTTTGCAAACAGATGAACCAGGACCTCTATCGTCTTGTTCATGATCTGCGTCCTGCCCAGCTCGACGATCTTGGTCTGGTTCCGGCGCTGCGTTACCTGGTGGATGAAGGTCAGGAAGGTACTGGTCTTGATGTGTCTCTGGAGGTGAATGGCAAGCAGCAGCGGATGGACCCTTTTGTCGAAACGGTTATTTACCGGGTTGTCCAGGAGGCGTTAACCAACATAACCCGCCATGCCGGTGTCGACCATGCCTCGGTGCAATTGGTTTTTGAGAGTGAAATGGTCGTCGTTCTCCGTGTTATTGATTCAGGCAAGGGCTTTGATCCGGAAGTGCCGGAGAATGGCAGGAAAGGGTGGGGGCTTGCCGGCATGGCCGAACGGGTCGAATCCATCAATGGTACGCTTCGGATAGACGCAGCACCAGGCAAGGGTACCAAAATCGAAGTCGTCATTCCAGCCATGCAGCAGACCTCCTTCTGTCCGCTGCCGTCACTTCCGTGAAAATACCTTATTCTAAATTCCGTGTTCGGTATTCGCCTTTTCTTTGTGCCACGCGCACCACTTGATATTCCTCCTTGTATCTACACATTGAATGACTTATAGTTATGTGTAGACACAAGGAGGAAATACTATGGCAACCAATTTGGCTATCGACGATTCTCTCATTGAAGAGGCAAAAGCTATCGGAAAACACCGTACCAAGAAAGGAGTTGTTACTGAGGCGCTGAAAGAATACATACAACGGAGAAAGCAGATAGAAATAGTTAGTATTTTCAGTACGATAGACTATACTGATGAGTACGATTACAAAAAACAAAGAGCAGTTAAGTGAAAATTATAATTGATACATGTGTCTGGTCGCTGGCTCTCAGGAGAAATCAATCCCTCAATGATGGTTATGTTGAGGAATTGAAGGAGCTGATCAGGGATATACGTGTTCAACTCATCGGTCCGGTCCGGCAGGAACTTTTGAGCGGGATCAAATCAGAGGGGCAGTTCCAAAGATTGAAAGAACATCTGTGTGCCTTTGAAGACCTTGTTCTGGAGAAAGAAGACTATGAGCTGGCCGCTGAATATTATAATGTTGCCAGAAAAAATGGTATCCAGGGTTCCAATACAGATTTTCTCATTTGTGCGATTGCAGTGAGGCGAAACATGCCCGTGTTCACGTCGGATAAAGATTTTGAAAATTTCAAAACGGTTATTCCCATCAAATTGCACAGGCCAAGATATTAATTAATTCCGTGTTCGACATTCGAGATTTCCCTTTTCCTCCTTCTTTTCGCTACCACTCTTTCCTTATCCATCACTGTCAATTGGCAATTCTCAATTATCAATTGCCCTCTCCCATTATCAATTGATTTCCCGTTGGGTAATTAACCCAACATGTTCTGGGCCATTTCCCCCTTGTTTTCTTGTCAGTGCACTGAGAAATCACCACGCTCCCACATGGTAGTATGGCCATTGTTTGCTGTTATGTGCCGCTGAAAAAAAAATATTCAGTAATAACGAGATGTTTGCGGAAGATGTAATAATCTTTGTTGTGTTTTTATACCCAAGGCACACCATTTGCAATGTCCTAAGTCAAGTTTCCCCAAACTTTTGTGGTACATTACAAGCAGAGAAGGTTTTTTCCGCCATGACTTCTATAAAGAAATGTCTGGAAAAATCGAATGACGAAGACAACCAAGGAGCAAAAAATGAAAAAAGCTTATAAAAAGGGAATAGTGGTTTCAGCTCTGACCACCGCCGCCCTGCTTATCGGCACACAGGCTTTTGCCGCGCATACTGATGCAATTACGCTGAGGGATGCAAATGGCACACCGATCGCTACTGGATCGAGCACAGCCTATAGTGCCAAAATGACCTGTGGCGAATGCCATGATTATGATGCTATCGAGCGTCATTCTTTTCACGCCCAGCTGGCGGCCAACGAGCATGCCGGTTTTAATCCCTGGGTAACGGGTAATATGCCTTCTATAGCAGCCAAGGGCAAGCCCTGGGTGCAGGCCACTGGCCATCTGGGAAAATGGTGACCCCCATCTGCACGGCAGTTTGCTCGTGTTTTCCCAAATGCTACAGATTCTGGTGGAAGTTGGACATCTACATTAAATCTTGGTGTTGCTACTTCTTCAGCAGATAAAGGTAATTACTTTTGTGATGAAGTCGCTATCCCAGGGGCTTTAAACGGTCAAAGAGATGTTGGCGAAACCATGGTTGACCCCTTTAAAATGAAGGTGGCAACTGGTTGGCCTAAACAGAAGTGTGCTACAGATGCGACCACTACAAGAAAGATTGTTCCGCTTACCAAAAATGCGGTAGATTTTACGGAACTATATGATTACGGCACTCCCGCAGCTTTTATTCAAAAAGTTGATAACTCTCTGGCCGGTCAGATGCGCGACTGTGCTGAATGTCACGTCGGCGGCGGCGGTATGGAATATGTCATGGCTCCTAAAGGTGCCAATCTTGCAACCACTGCACGCCTGTCACTTCGTGATTTAAATACTGTTGCTGATACCTATGGCCCACTTGGAGCGCCAACAACATCAGCCCAGTTTACCTCAGTCAACTACTTCATCGATCAGTATGATGAAGATAACGACGGCATTCTCGGCGAAGTTATTTATAATGACTATTCTCAGACCGGTGTTCTGGAAATGGATTGTCTGATGTGTCATATGGAAGGCTACTCCTGGAATGCCAGGAAAGAAGCAGTCCGAAAAGGTAATTTTGATTCCTCTCGTGCTGCTGGTGCTGGTTTGGGTGTGGTCGCCTCAGGAACCACTGTTACGTATGATTCTGCCGCAGACGGTTCTGCTCCCATCGTAGATGATGGAGTGGGTTCTTTGACTCTTTCCTCTACTGTCCTTGACGCTATCAAGGCGAGTCCACCGAGTGCTAACTGTTCAACGTGTCATTTTGATCTGCATCAGGTTGACTGGAAGAAACGTGGGACCTCCTGGACTGCCACTATGGCCTATGAGACAGAAGTGCATGCCTCTGTCGGCTGTATGGGCTGTCATGAGCGTACCGATGGTACGACTATGGATCCTTTAGGTGGTGTTGCTGATGCTTCTTGGACCGGTAGTGCTAAACCGGGTACTCCTGGTGCGAATGTTCTTGGTCACGATCCATCTAAACAGTTTGCCCCGTATAGTTCTCTGTGGAACGCCAACGACGGTAAAGGCGGCGCAAAAACATGTGAAAGCTGTCATACCGATTCTGTCCATGCCGCATACGGCGATTATGGCGCAGTTGATCCAACCGACGCACATACCGCACTTGGTCTGTTGGCAACTATCGCCCAGAACGGTCGCGACGGTATTGTCGATGCAACCCATCTTGATATTATCGCCTGTGACGCCTGCCATACCAGGAAACTTGGTCGCGGTCCTTCCACTGCTGAAGGTGGACATACCCATGGTTCCCTATATGAATGGGGTACTGGCGGTGCTCTGGTTGACTCAACCGGTACTGACGCTGACGGTCGTTTGACCGATCATGAGAGTCTCTTTGTTGAGCGTACCATGGAAGATAACTTGGTCCGCGGCTGGCCCGGCGGCAAGATGTCATCCCGCCATTCCCTGATTACCATGTTCTGGCGTGATAAGGACGATCTGTTCAACTATGGTAATGATCCTAATGAC
>JACNJZ010000213.1 GCA_014382295.1 Candidatus Desulfobia pelagia
TCCGGCAATGTCGCCCAATTTACTACTGAAAAAGTTCTTGAGTTTGGTGGCAAGGTTCTTACCCTTTCCGACTCATCAGGATACATTTATGATGAAGAAGGAATTAACGAAGAGAAACTTGCCTATATTAAAGATCTTAAAAACATCAGGCGAGGCAGAATAAAAGAATACACTGAGAAATATCCCCAGGCCGTGTATACAGAAGCAGACTTGAGCCTTGGGTACAATCCTCTCTGGAACCATAAGGCTGACTGCGCCCTGCCCAGTGCCACAGAAAATGAAATCAGCGGTCACGATGCCCAGAACCTTGTTGACAACGGGATTACTCTTGTCAGTGAAGGATCAAATATGCCCAGCACTCAGGAAGCTGTTCGCATTTTCCTGGCCCATAAGCTGCTCTACGCACCCGGCAAAGCTTCGAATGCCGGTGGTGTTGCCGTCTCTGGCCTGGAAATGGCCCAGAACAGTATGCGGCTTAACTGGCCCAGGGAAGAGGTGGAATCCCGCCTGAAGATCATCATGAAGTCCATTCACAAAACGTGCCTTGATGCAGCAGAGGAATACGGAATGCCAGGAAATTATGCAGCAGGAGCCAACATCGCCGGCTTTACCAAAGTGGTCAATGCCATGCTTGACCAGGGTTTGGTATAATGGCTTCTTGAACAAAAAAACCAGAAAGAAACGCCTCAAATAACACCAACGTATGGGTATTTTGAAAAATTAGGATTTTCGTTCAAGATCAAGGCGTACGAAAAATTTTACCACAGGCATATGCTTGATATCGGAGTCTCGCAAACTCGCTTCCATCCGAGAATAAAATTTTGAATACAACGCAGAGATTGGATGAAAAGACAATTTTCAATGTAGCCACATGTCAATTACCACCTAAGACGTCACAACCAAATTCAGAAGACCGTCGGTACTTCTCGGATCGATCTGTTTTTTTTACAGAATCCTGCCCACTTTCTATACAAAAATATACTGTCCGCTGATCAAAACCATAGTGATAAGAAGAAAACAAAGAAAAAAATTAAAAAACTTTTCTCCTTTGACATGCTCCCTGTAATATTTCATCAAATACGTGGTCATTCGTTTCATATAATCAAACCTGTTTTTCTGTTTTCATTATCATAATCAGCGTTTATGCGCCGAGTTAATCATTTCTAGCTATTTAACGGCTATATCATTCATTAAATTTAAAGCTCATAGGAATGAGCTTCATTACTATAGAATAGCAATCCTGGAGTGGTAATTGTTTTTTCATTGTCCGCTGGAAATTTGTCTGATATTGCAGGCCGGTATTCAAATAGTATCAAAATACCGTTTGGAGAGTCAAGCTGGAGAAGTGCTTTATTTATCTTTATTTTCAGAGTGTTGCGATATCATATCCCGTTGTCGTAAAAACAGGTTTTACCGCAATAATTGGTAAACACAATTTTCTGGCCTTCTTCATTAATATAGTCAGGCATGAGAGGAATTTTTCCGCCTCCGCCAGGCGCATCCACAGCGTACAATGGAACGGCCAGGCCGGATGTGTGTCCAATCAGCGAACGCATGATATCCCGGCCAGTTTCAATGGAGGTTCGGAAATGATTTGTTCCCCTGGTCATGTCCGTCTGGAACAAATAATATGGCTTCACCCTGATCGTCAGAAGCTTGTGCATTAATTCTTTGATGACCACAGGATCATCATTGACGCCTCGCAGCAGAACAGTCTGACATCCCATAGGAATACCGGCATCAGCAAGCCTTTTACAGGCAAGAGATGATTCAGGGGTTATTTCGCAGGGGTGATTAAAATGAGTATTGATATAGAGTGGATGATACTTTTTCAGCATTGCAGCAAGTTTCACCGTCACCCGCATCGGCAGCGTACAGGGAACCCTGCTGCCTATCCGGATTATTTCCACTGATGGAATGGCACGCACGGCCGAGAGGATTTCTTCAAGCATATCATCGTCAAGCAGAAGCGGATCCCCTCCAGATATGAGAACATCCCTTATTTCAGGATGCTGACGGATATAATCAATCCCTGCCCGGATAGTTTCTCTGGTTATGACCATCCCGTCTGTACCCACCTTTCTTTTTCTCGTGCAGAAGCGGCAGTACATGGCGCATTGCGATGTCACTAAAAAAAGAACGCGGTCCGGATATTTGTGGATTACATTGGCAACAGGACTTAAATTCTCCTCATTAAGAGGATCTTCAAAACAGACAGTGTCATTGAGCTCCTGGAGGGAAGGCACAGCCTGGTTCCAGAGCGGATCACCCTTTTTGTTCATGAGCCCCAGATAATAGGGGTTGATCCGCATGGGATAACGCGAAACCACAGCATCAAGCTCTTCATCAGAGACGAGATGACCGGGCAATTGTGCCGGATGTGTGATAGAATTCTGTAAAAGTTTTTTCCAGTGCTGCATATGAAATTTTTAAGTTTGTATGAAATTATCTCACAGAGACACAGAGATCACAGAGAAATATTTTTTAGTGGCTATTAGAAAAACTCAGCTCCAGCCTTTCTGGATCCCCGCCTCCGCGGGGATGACAACAATTAGTGAAAAAAAATGAATACGTATCATCCTCTCACTTAAAACTTAATACTTTCAACTTAAAACTTCAAAATGCCCCATCAAATACCATCATACATCGCTCTTCACAGGAGTGGCGAACTTGAGAAGCGAATACTACAGGCTCACAAACTGCTGGAACAGTGTACCCTCTGTCCTCGCAAGTGCAAGGTGAATCGTCTTGCCGGCGAAACCGGTTTTTGTAAGACAGCAGGCAAGGCCCGTGTGGCAAGTTACAATGCCCACTTCGGAGAAGAAACCCCTCTTGTAGGCTCAAGCGGCTCGGGGACTATCTTTTTCAGCTACTGCAACCTGGGCTGTGTTTTCTGCCAGAATTACAGCATAAGTCATCATGGTGAAGGCATCGATATAGATCCTGGTCAGCTTGCAGCTGTTATGATAAGCCTGCAGAAACAGGGATGCCACAATATTAATTTTGTAACCCCTACCCACGTTGTTCCCCAGATTCTTGCAGCCCTGCCCATCTCAATCGACAAGGGCCTCTCAATTCCACTTGTGTACAACAGCAGTGGTTACGATGCGGTTGATACATTAAGGATCCTTGACGGAATAATTGATATCTACATGCCGGATTTTAAATTCTGGAATAACCAATCCTCCAAAAAATATAGCAAAGCGCCTGATTATCCTGAAATGGCACGAAAGGCAATTACCGAGATGCATAGACAGGTCGGAGATCTGAAAAGAGACACCCAGGGTATAGCAGTATCCGGCCTCCTGGTCCGCCATCTTGTCATGCCGGGAAGTCTGGATGAAACTGAACAAATAATGAAATTCCTGGCCTCCCTTTCTCCTGAAATCTATGTGAATGTTATGGAACAGTACAGACCCTGCCATAAAGCCCATGAATATCAACAAATTGCCAGATCCTTAACCCCTGATGAGTATAAAGAAGCTCTTAACGCCGCTCACGATGCGGGCCTTCACCGCCTGGAACAGGATGGAGTAATGCGTCTTCTTGATAAACTGCATCTGTTGGGTGATTGAAAAGGAAAAGAAGAAGGCACAAAGTTTAATAATAAAGACTATGATATGGATACTCAGGTTGGCCTGGGGCCGGTTCTCGTTTTAAAAAACTTTGTGCCTCTGTGCCTTTGTGCCTCTACCCCTTTTTTCACCTTCTCTCAACCCCTTCCCCACAACAGTTTGAGGCATATGCACACTACAGAGTGTCATCGTTTCCCACAATTCAGTACCACAAAATTAGATATATTTACTTGACAACACCTCACACCTGTTCTATTTTCTGCCCCGTTAATGAATACTAATTCAATATAATTCCGCACTTTTCTTAAGAATTTCGTTAAATTCTTAATACTTAATCTTAACAGAGGAGAAACACGATGGGCGTAAAAAAAATTCTGTCTATCACCGCTCTGGCGGTCCTGACATCCAGTACATGCTGGGCTGGACAAAACCCTGATCACGCTGAAATAGAAGGACCCTTCAGCACCCCTATGGAAGTAACAGCCACGTGTCTGGAATGCCATGAGGATGCTGCAACAGAGGTAATGGCAACCAGCCACTGGACATGGGATATGGAGCAGGAAATTGATGGTGAGATGGTAAAACGTGGTAAAACCAATGTACTAAATAACTTCTGTATTTCAGTCAACTCAAACTGGAATACGGCCCCGTAAAAGACGTCCTGCGAAACCTGATCCGGGGA
>JACNJZ010000082.1 GCA_014382295.1 Candidatus Desulfobia pelagia
GTGGTGAGGGTGTTCTCCGGACCTATGGTCGGCAGAAAGAAGCTGAAGCCGTTATTCGGCAGGCCATAGATTTGGGAATAACCTATTTTGATTCAGCACGGGTGTATTCTGACAGTGAAGTTTATTATGGAGAGATCTGGGGAAACAATAAAAGCCTGAGGGAATCTGTTTTTCAGACCAGCAAGTCTGCCTCGAGGGATAAGGCAGGGGCGTTGGCTGATTTGCATGGATCATTGGCGCGTTTGCAGACAGATTTCCTTGATCTCTGGCAGATTCATGATATCCGTACGGATGATGATATTCTCGCTATTTCCCGGCCTGGAGGGGCACTGGAAGCTTTTGTGGAAGCAAAGAAAAAAGGGCTGGTGCGTTACATTGGCGTAACCGGTCATCATGATCCATATGTTTTGACAAAAGCAGTTGAAGAGTGGCCTGTGGATTCTGTTTTGCTTCCGGTAAATCCAGTGGAAGAGGTTCTTGGCGGGTTTCTTACTCTGACTTTACCCGCGGCCCGCAAGAAAAAGATTGCCGTAATCGGCATGAAGGTTATGGGAGGCTCTCACTATATTCTCCCTAAGATGAATATTAACCCCGACCTTCTTATCCGTTATGCCCTGTCCTGTGATATTACTCTGCCCATAGTTGGCTGTTCGACACCGGAGGAGGTGAAAGCTCTTGCGCGGGCTGCCGAAAATTTGTCGTCAATATCAGCAGCTGAGAAAGCTGGGGTTGTTGATGTATTCCGCCCCTATGCCCTCCAAATGGCATTTTACCGGGGAGTTAAATAGTTTCCGAATTGGAAAAAACTTATTCGAACATCCGTTAAGTCTTCAACTTTCCCCATGAGAACTAAATTCCCGAAGATTTTTTTATTGGTCTATGGATGGTAATGTGGTTAAGTAATTCATTCCGGTTTACTACGTAGTAGGGTTTATGGGAGTGGTGCTATTTTAATAGAACGAGGATAATTTTGGCTTATATACTATTGATTGACGACGACCCTCAAATTTGTATAATTTTCAAACAAATATTAGAAGCAGAGGGACACTCAGTCGTGACAGCCAGTAATGGCCAGGAAGGCATTGATATTTTTCGAAAAAATAGAGCTGACCTGATTATAACCGATATGGTTATGCCCGTGAAAGATGGCATTAAAACTATTATGGAACTTGAGAGAGAATTTTCAGACCTTAAGGTCATTGCCATCTCGGGAGGAGGGGTGATTGAACCCGATCGTTATCTCGCTTTAGCCGAATGTATTGGCATAAAACAAACCCTCACCAAGCCTATTACAAGAGCACAGCTTATCAATGCCGTCAATGAGGTTTTAGATAGTCAGTAACTTCCCAGCTCTTCTCTTCCTCTTCCTTTTCTGTTTTGATCCCGACGTGACCTGATCGTGGTGGTGTCACTCTGTAGTTCTTGATTGTCTGTCGCATGTCCTTAGAGTTTGATTAAGATCCATTTCTTGATGGCGTCGTAAAAAGTCCGATCTACTGCGTTGTAGCAATTTTTCAGGCACTCGGCATACCATATGTATGGCCTCGCACCTGAAAAATTGCTCCGCCTTGTATGTCAAACTTTTTACTTAGCCATCCCGAGACTTTTTACGAGATTGTCATTTCTTAATAACGAGGCATGTTGATGGCGCCAAATGCAGGAGTGAAAACAGGGTGTATTGATACATGGAAATACATATTCCTGTCTTTCGCTGTGATTATTTTGTTCTGTTCTGTCAAAAATTACCTTGTGTATCTTGTATACAATACCCCTTCCTGTAAAATTCTCTGCCCCTCGGTTTTTGCGGCCAGTGTCTTTGTCGTTCCAGATTTCGTGCAAAAAGTCTTTGATTTCCAGTCCTGGCTTCTTGAGGTGGGGCAAGACGCTGTTGGTATTACCGGCTATGTTAAGAGACTCGTTTTCTCGAGCCTTGTGGGCGCTCCCTTGATTGAAGAATCCATGTATCGTGGTCCTCTGTTCCTTCTCAGGGAACATCTCAGTGTTTTTGTGTGGTGGTTTTTTGCAGTTTCTCTGAGTGCATTATTTGCACTCAGCCACGGTTTTTCTGGACTGTCATTATTGCCGATGTTTTTACTTGGTGCAGGATCGTCATGGTTACTTATGACAACAAGAAAGTTCTGGCCATGTCTTGTCCTCCATTTCCTGTATAACCTTCATGTCCTTTCAAACCATTTGTATCAATCGTTATTTTGGGGAGATTGATAAGGAACCTATATGTGTATTTGCCATATTGGTTTTTTGTGTAAAGGCTCAGGAAAAATCTGTCTCTGGCAAAAAATCTAATTTCCCTGTAGCACTTGATTGTCCGTTCTGCTCAGGGTTGGGGGATAGGTCCTGGTGGCAAAGGTGTGGGGCTTGGCGGTGGAGGGCGGGGACGTTATTAGGGACTGACTGTATAATCCATCCGGGTCTTCTTTTGTAGCACAATGTGGCTCTTGATTGCTGGTTCTATATGCTTAATTTTTCATAAAGGATTTTTATCGCTGGCAGCGATTTTAATCTTCTGCAAGAGGCAATGAAAAAGTGTAACTTTTTGAGACAACTGTTCAGTCGAAGGTGAATTGGACGCCCAGTAAACTTTACCTTAACGAGGTGGTTCTTATGGAAAAGAAGACGAGGCTTATGACGCTTCTGCTGGTTTGTTTTTTTGCTTCCTTTTGTTATCAAGGAACAATTTCTAACGCATATGGTGAAGAGGCTTACCAAAAAACCAAGCTTGACCCAAGAGACGTATACCTGAGCCTGGAGGCAATATGCGGTTATGAGGGCCTGCCATACGAGTTTATGATTCCAAAAGAGGAATACGTAAAAACGAAATTAGACCCGAATGATATTTATGTTGATTTGGAAGATTTTTGCAGCGAGGACCCGCCATATAAATATTTAATTGTCCCTGGCAAATATACAAGAACCAGGATTGACTACGAAGAAGACCGTAAAATTGGTCTTGAAGAAATGCTCAGTGAAGACCCGACAGGTCTAGAAATAGAAAGCAAAAAGTAGAGAGCAAGAGAGAATAAGGCCCAGTGTGTTGTATTCTTATTCTCTCTTTTTAAAAGGTCGTTTCCGGATGGAAACAAATTAGGGTCTGACGGCCCGGACTCGGCCTGTTTTGCTTTTTAAATATTCAAAATCAGAACCCCCGCAAAGGGGATAGGAGTGCCATTCTCCAGCTTCTCCTTTTCCGTTTTTGCTCCAATAGCTGCCTTCATGTTTAAGAGGGCAGTCACCTGCAAGTTTCTGTTCAAATAGGTCACAAAGAGTATACAGTTCATTTTTTGTAGGAACGCGCCAATCGTTGTAGCCGCCTAATTCCATATTTTTCACATATTTCTCAGCCTCTTCAAAAGAAGACAGTTTTTCAGTCTTTCCGATCTGCCACATGAGTCCATTGCTCTGTCTGCAGATGCCGTCACCCAAATCAAGAAATTTCGCATTGTTCTTTTGGCTGATGTCAGTTGGATTTGAGGCACAGCCTTGGCAGATCAAAAAGATAAAAAGGATAGTTAGATGAGATTTTATGATTTTCATAAGGTACTCCTTTTTTTATGACACGTTTATTCGTTTACATTAATCACGAACAGCCTGTTGGACAATGTTTGGCTAGTCTGTGCGATTCTATGCTTTGTTTTCAATGGTAATCAGGAAACGCAGCAAAGACGGAAATTGGTTGTCAACTCTATCGAGGCAGAGTAGGTATCATGGACTATTTAATAACCCACTCTGAACTTTCTTGAAAAATCAGGAAAAGTTTCCCTTTTATCTCATTCTAAAAGGTACCTTAAATCGAGTTGACCTCAATATGAATAAGTTGCAGGACATTATAGAAGAAATCAAAAGACTCGAAAAAGAATTACTCGTTGAAATCCAGAAAAAGGAAGATGAATTTTTCTATAAAATCAAAGGGAAAAGAGTTTATTTTGAAGAAGAAACAAAAAGGTACCATAAAGCAATTGCTTCTAAAATTTCTGCTTACCTGTTAAATGCATCATTCTTGAATATACTTACGACGCCAATTATCTGGTTCTGCATAATTCCTGCCCTGTTGTTGGATTTAGCCGCATCAATATTTCAATTCATTTGTTTTAGGGTGTATCGCATTCCGGAAGTGAAAAGAAAAGATTATATAGTGATAGACCGCCAAAGCCTCAGTTACCTGAATCCAATAGAAAAGTTAAATTGTGTGTATTGCGGGTACTTCAATGGAGTGATTTCTTATGTGCAGGAAATAGCTGCCAGAACGGAACAGTATTGGTGTCCTATTAAACATGCCAGAAAAATAGGTACCATTCACAGCCGCTACCATAAATTTCTGGAATATGGAGACGGTCAGGAATTCCAGAAGAGGTTTGCGGAAATACGCAGAGATTTCAATGACTTGAGAGGTTGAGAGGCAGGAGGTGTCAGGGGGTAATTCCCCGCAAGTTTGTTGCTGGGGTGAGTTTGGTATTCAATTCTTTGGGCTCAGCTGTCATACAAAAGGCTGGGCAATAAAATAGAGTCCCAGGCATGCCATTGCCATTCCGGCTGTTTTGCGAAACAAGACGCTGGTTGTGTTAAATGATGAGTGGGAGAGCAGCCGTTTAACCGTTGCCGTGGAGCTGCCGGCGATGGCGATGGGCAGGCAGTGGCCAATGGCAAAAAGCAGTATGAAGAGAAAACCTGTCGCCACCTCTTTTTGTACCGTGATAATTGCCAGGATAGGGGCGATAAATCCAAAGGTACAGGAACCTGAAAGCACACCATAGGCAAGGCCAAGTGCAAATGCGCCTAAGGCGCCCTTGATCTTTAAACGGCCCATAAGGGAGCCGGGAATTGAGCATCTGGCAACCCCCAGCATGTCCGCGGATATCCAGAGAAGAAGAGCGCCAACGGCAATTGTCCAGTAAGAGCCGATATCACCAAGCATTCGCCCCAGTATAGCACAGATTATCCCTACCAGGAGAATGGTCAGAAACAGCCCGACGCTGAATAGTACGGCATAAACAGCTGCCTGCCTCCCCTTTAGGATTTTGTCCTGTCCACCCACATAGGCCACGATGAGAGGAATGGACGCCAGGTGGCAGGGGCTGAACAATACACTGACCATGCCCCAGGCAAAGCACCCTAATGCCGCGAGATAGGTTCCGCTGGTTATCCAGCTGTTAATCTGTAAGAAGAGTCCGTCCGGCATGGTTAATTCCCTTTGGGGGCAGTAACCCCCATCTTGGCAAGTTGAGTAACGATAGCCTCTTCATCAAGAAATCCCTGGTGTCGATAAATCTCCCTGCCGTCTTTGTCATAAAAAATCTGGGTGGGAATTGCACTCACACGAAATTTTTTCGCCTGATCCTGGTGTTCCCAGACATCAATGAAAATAATTGCCGCCCGCCCTTTATATTCTTTTTCGAGTTTTATGAGAATAGGCGCCATCATTTTGCAGGGAATACATGTCTTAGCGCCAAGGTCAACCATGGTGACCATGTCCTTAATCGGGATTTCCGGCTGGGATGCAGAGAAGCCAGGAGATGCCATAAAGAGAAAAAGGGGAAAGAGTAAGAAGCAGAGGAGCTTGATTTTCATTATGCCCGTCTCCTTACTTTATCCATGCCAGAACATCTTTTTTAGTCGGGACTTTGCCAACACATTTTGCCTGGCCGTCGATGATAACCGCTGGTGTAGAAAACACACCCAGCTTGGCTATTTCATTAAAGTCAGAAACTTTTTCTACTGATGCCTCAATGCCGCTTTCCTCGAGGGCTTCTCTGACAATTCTTTCTGCTTCATGGCATTTGGCACATCCGGGTCCGCATACTTTGATTTCCATAGTTTTCTCCATTCCTGCTTTGTTGACTGTTTTTTTTAAACCATCCAATCGCTAACATTCTTCTCTTTGTGCTTTTATAACTAAAAAAACGTTCCATAAAGCAGTCCGCTTATCGTTGCCATCGTCACTACCAGACAGACAAACACTATAGTTTTTTTGTTTCCCATGACGCTGCGGATGACCAGCATATTAGGCAGGCTTAAGGCCGGACCTGCGAGTAGCAGGGCCAGGGCAGGACCCTTGCCCATGCCATTGCCGATAAGTCCCTGTAGAATTGGCACTTCAGTTAAGGTGGCAAAATACATAAAGGCCCCGGCAAATGAAGCTGCAAAATTAGCCATAATCGAATTGCCGCCCACGGCCCGGCTTACCCACTCGGATGGAATCAATCCTTCATTTCCAGGTCTTCCGAGCAGAATCCCGGCAACAAGAACACCGAAAAGCAGAAGGGGAAGGATCTGTTTGGCAAAGCCCCATGTTTCCCGAAACCACTCTCCAGTCTCATCTTCCCTGGGACTTATGAGAAGAGACAGGCCGATTACACCGGCTACAAAGGCAATTGTCGGGTGACCTGAGAAGAGGAGAGCCATAACAACTGCCGGTGCGGCAGCCAGGATCACCTGCCATTTGGGCAAATGGAACCAGAGCATCAGACATATACCCATGGCTGCTGAGAATAGAGAGGTAATCAGCCATTTATTACTGTAAATGGCAAACCAGAGTCCGGATGTTGCCTCAGTTTTTCCCCAATTTGCAAAAACAAGAATGCCGATCATCATGGCGAAATAAAAGGCATTCTGCCAGAGTGGCCTGGAAACCTCTTCTTCAGGCATGGCCATCTGTATGCTGGCCTTTTCCATTTCTTCCTTTCTGAAGAAAAAGTGCATGAGAAGTCCGATGATGACACTGAAAATGATGGCACCAAGTGCCCTGGCAATTCCAAGTTCAGGCCCGAGAATGCGGGCAGTGAGGATAATGGCAAGAATGTTGATGGCAGGCCCGGAATAAAGAAAAGCGGTAGCCGGGCCAAGTCCTGCGCCCATTCGATAAATTCCTGCAAAGAGAGGCAGGATTGTGCAGGAACAGACGGCAAGAATGGTTCCGGATACTGAGGCAACACTATAGGCAACGATCTTGTTGGCCTTGGCGCCAAGATACTTCAATACAGAGGCCTGACTGATAAAAACGGCTATAGCGCCAGCTATGAAGAAGGCAGGGATCAGGCACAGCAGCACATGCTCCTTGGCATAATCTTTAACTAGATGCAGGGACTCGATCACTGCATTGTCAAAACGTTCACTCCCCACCGGCAGATAGTAGCAGCCGATAAAAATTGCTACAATCCACATCAAGGGTTTCCACTCTCTTTTCCATTCCATAGGTCAATTCCGGCTATTTGTATGAAAGTCTCAATCCGTTCAATAGGGTACACATCAGGCTGCGCAGATTCGCTCACGGTCAATCTGGGATGTTTTGTCCAGCATCTCCTGAAGCTCCGGGTCATCGGTGAGCCATCCTTTGAGATTTCTCAGCATCACCCTGGCATACTCGGACTCTTCACCCTGCGTCAACCGGTAGATGATCCATGAACCTTCTTTGCGGTAGGTGACCAGTCCGGCCTCTTCCAAAATTTTAAGATGTTTGGAAACTGTTGATTGAGCCAGTCCGATAAGTTGGCGTACCTCACAGACACATAACTCTTTAGCACCAAGCATTTTGATGACCCTGACCCGGTTAGGATCCGACAGGGCTTTCATTACCCGAATAAATAATTTCATTAATTCTCCTTTTGTTTCACTATATCGCCATATGGCAATATGGTGAATATATATACTTCATGTCTTCATGTCAAGTCGATATTAAAAGTTGAGGTTAAATTGCCAATCAGCTGGTATAACTGAAAGAAAACAGTCATTCACAATTAATAATTGGTTCAGGAGGAGGAATATGAAACTCACTTTTCATGGTGCGGCAAAAACCGTAACAGGCTCTCAGCATCTTATCGAAGTAAACGGGAAACGAATACTTCTTGATTGTGGAATGTTTCAGGGCAAGCGGAAAGAAGCCTTTGAGCTGAACAGAACCGGTTTCTGCAAAGGAGGCGACGTTGATTTTGTGATATTGTCCCACGCCCATATAGATCATTCAGGGAATATTCCCTGTCTTGTCCGGAACGGATTCAGGGGCGATATCATAACTACACCTGCAACCCGTGATCTCTGTGCAGTCATGCTGATGGACAGTGCTCATATTCAGGAACAGGATATTGCATTTGTAAATAAGAAAAGAAAGAAAAACGGACAGAATCCTTTTGAACCGCTCTATGTTAAAGAAGATGTTGTGCACGCAATGGAGCAATTTATCGGCGTCAGCTATAACAGGCCATTCCGCGTTGATGACGGTATAGAGGTTATTTTCAATGAAGCCGGACATCTTTTCGGAAGTGCAAATGTCATTTTGAATATCCATGATAAGGAAAAAGATAAAAAGGTGAGGCTTGTCTTCAGCGGTGATATCGGCAGGGCAGGTATACCGATAATCAGAGATCCGGCACCTCTTACAGAAGGTGCTGATGTTCTTATCATGGAAAGTACATATGGGAATCGCAGCCATCCTGAATACGCAGAGTCCGAGGATGAGCTTGAGAGGATAGTCAATGAGACCTATAAGCGCGGCGGGTCATTGATTATTCCAGCCTTTGCTGTCGGTCGAACCCAGCAGCTTGTCTATGCATTGCATAAACTTTACAAGAAAAGAGATATTCCGAATATGCCGATTTATGTCGACAGCCCTCTGGCAACAAGGGTGACTGATATTTTCAGGTTGCATCCCGAAATCTATGACAGTGAAATACGCTCTTTTGTCATGAATGTAGACCGGGCAGATCCCTTTGGCTTCGAAACAATGCGCTACACCCAGACTGTGCAGGATTCCAAGGAATTGAATTTCCTCAAACAACCCGCCGTTATAATAAGTGCCAGCGGTATGATGGAGGGAGGACGCATCCTGCATCACCTCCGGAGCAGAATAAGCGACCCCCTGAATACGATTCTGATTACCGGCTGGCAGGCTCCATATACTCTGGGACGCAGGATAGTTGACCGGGAGGAGACCATCAAGATTTTTGGAGAAGAGTTCCAGGTCAAGGCCAAGGTTGAAGTGATGACCGGATTCAGTGGGCATGCCGACAGGGAAGAACTTCTTGCATGGGCCGGCCACATGAAAAACAAACCGCAACATACCTTTATTGTTCATGGAGAGGTTGAGGCTTCCCAGGCATTGGCTGATGCCCTTAAGGCACAGCATGGTTTTCAGAATATACAAATTCCGGATCCGCATCAATCTTTTGAAATTTAAGAATTTTTTGATGTTATAGAAATTAAGACGTTACTTGGACTCTGCAGGAGGAGAAGTGAATAGGGACATCGTTGAGCATAAGCTTGAAATCAGGAACATCAAAATGTCGGATTATGACGACATAGAAGCTATCATGCGACAGGCTTACAGCGGGATGGGCGGGGCTTGGACAAAAGAGGAGATTTCCCGGTTGTTGAAGCTTTTCCCGGAAGGTCAAATATGCATAGAAGATAAAGGGCAGATGGTTGGCGCGGCACTGGCGCTTATGGTTGATTATTCCAAAATTGAAGATAACCATTCCTACGATGATATTGTTGACGACGGCATGTTCAGCCAAAATGATCCTGAAGGTGATTACCTGTATGGAATTGATGTGTTCGTTCACAAAGACTACCGAAGCATGCGGCTCGGCAGGAGACTTTATGACGCCAGAAAAGAACTGTGTGGAAAGTTGAATCTGAAGGGGGTCATTGTTGGTGGTCGCATCCCCGGCTATTCTAAATTTTCGAAGGAACTGACCCCGGACCAGTATATCGATAAAGTTGTAAAAAGAGAAATTGTCGATCAGGTTTTGACCTTTCAATTATCCAATGATTTCCATCCAAAACGAGTTATCAGGAACTACATCCCGGAAGACACAAGTTCGAAAAGCTATGCCGTTCTGTTGGAATGGAGCAATATCTTTTATCAAAAACGGAAAAAAACAATCTGGGGGCGCAAATCAAATGTTCGAATCAGTTCTGTTCAATGGCAGATGAGACCCTTTCACAGCATAGACGATTTACTGCAGCAGATTGAATTTTTTGTTGATGCTGTCTCTGGGTATAAGGTTGACCTGCTCCTTTTTCCCGAGATGTTCAATGCCCCGCTGCTCGCCAATTATGACCAGAAAAATCCATCCATGGCCATGCGTTCCCTTGCAGAATTAACAGATCAGCTCAGGGACGAAATGCTGCAGATGGCAATGAAATATAACATTAATATCGTCTGCGGCAGCCTGCCGGTTTATCAGGATGAAAAACTGTACAATGTTGCCTTTCTCTGCCGCCGCGACGGTACATGGGATTCTCAGCACAAGCTACACATCACCCCTGATGAGGCTGAGTGGTGGGGGTTCCAGGGAGGCAGTGAGCTTAAGGTGTTTGATACGGATATTGGCAAGATAGGGATTTTGGTTTGCTTTGATGTCGAATTCCCGGAACTTGCCCGTATTCTTGCTGATAAAGGTGTTAAGATACTGATGATTCCTTACTGGACAGATACAAAGAACGGATATCTGAGGGTTCGGCGCTGCGCCCAGGCCAGGGCGATCGAAAATGAATGTTATGTGGCGATTACCGGCAGTGTCGGCAATTTGCCAAAGGTGAAAAACATGGATATCCAGTATTCCCAGTCAGCCATTTTCACACCATCCGATTTCGCCTTCCCCCATGATGCCGTGGCAGCTGAAGCTACACCTAACACAGAGATGACCCTGCTGGCGGATCTCGATCTTGACCTGCTGAAAGAGATACGTAAACATGGAAGCGTGCGCAATCTCGACAGCCGCAGATCTGACCTTTACGCCATTCACTGGAACGGGTAGCAGGACTGCAGGGGGATTCACAGGGGGATGATTTACCCTGCCGTTAGATGGCATGGGAACATTGCAGGTCATTGCAGGTCCTTTCCATTTATTGTCGTTGCTGGTATTATATGTTTTTAGGTCAATTCTGACGTGTTTTAATCGGAAGAATGACCGACGTTCATAAATCCCCTATGTGTTCTTGCTTGAATTTTGATTCCACATCATGGGCATGACCTGGTCGTAATGTTATGGGAAGACTTAAACACTTAGTGTTGGTGGGCGCTAATCTGCTGGCCCAAGGGCATACTGACTTTGATTCCTGGTCAGAAAAAATGATTCAGGAGTTTGGTACTGGTATCGAGCCTTACCTCGAGGACATTATGATGAACTCGCAGGAACTGCATGGGCCTTATTCCGATAATAAAAGTGTACAACCGGCGAAGAAAGGGAGGCATCTATTCATGGCAAAGAATGTCCTGGTTGTCGACGACGAACCAAATATCGTATTATCTCTTAAGTTCCTGATAACACAAGAAGGCTTTGAGGTCCGCACCGCTGGCAGCGGGGAGGAGGCCTTGCAGGCATTGGCTGAACAGGTCCCGGATCTGATTCTCCTTGATGTTATGATGCCTAAACCGGATGGCTATGAAGTGTGTCAGAAAATTCGTGCCACGCCGGAATGGAAAGACATACCTGTAATAATGTTGACGGCAAAAGGACGTGATGTTGAGAAGGAAAAGGGGTTCGCAATGGGTGCGGATGATTATATTACGAAGCCTTTTTCAACCAAGGAGCTTGTCTCAAAAGTATTGGATATTCTGAAAGGGAAGTAAGTTTTTACTTCAGGCAACCTTTCAGAAAAGCTGGAGGTCGCGGAAACATTGGCAAAAAAAAATGCTGACATGGAACGCCTCGAAACAATCCTGAGGGAGCTTAAAGAGGCGGTTATAGTATGTGATCAGAATGCGCAAATCCTTCTTTATAATTCTGCAACGAAGCGTCTTTTCCATAGCAATGAGGCTTTGGGGCTGGGACAATCATTGTACGGAATTTGCACAAGAGCCCCTATAGAACATACACTTCGGATGTTAAAGCGTCGTGAAACGGATAAAGACCGTTTTGACCCGGAGCATACTGATGTCAGATTTGTCTGCGCCGCTGTAGACGATACAAGACTTTTTCATTGCCGCATAAGTCAGATAACCTCAAAAACTCCCCGGGAATCTGTTTTTGTTCTTATTTTCGAAGACATTACCCGACAGATAACGGAGACGGGAAGGCAGGGTCATCTTTTGGAAACGATGATTAAAAACCTGCGTGCACCTATAACAAATCTGAACGCAGCGGCTGAAACTCTCAAGAATAATCCAGAAATGGCGCCTGAAATCCGGGACGAATTCGAAGATGTCATTTTCAGGGAAAGTGCAGAGCTAACACAGCGTTTTGAAGCTGTTACTCAGGAATCCAGAAGAATTACCCAGACGCAATGGCCCCTCTCTGATGTCTATTCGGAGGATCTTGTTGGTTGTGTCAGCCAGAGATGTAAAGAGGAATATGAGGTTGCGGTGACGATGACCGGTGTTCCACTCTGGCTTCATGCGGATTCTCATTCCTTGATGCGTGTTCTGGAGTGTCTTGTCCGGTTTGTCCAGAAGACGCGTAATGTGTCAGAGGTCGACATGGAAGCCCTGCTGGGTGACCGGCGTGTTTATCTCGATATAGTATGGAAGGGCGAACCGATTCCCCAGGCAGCTGTTGACTCCATGCTCAAAAAATCCTTGTCTGACACACTCGCGGGTATGACGGTCGCCGAGGTGCTTGAGCGGCATGACAGTGAGATGTGGTGCCAGAAACACCGCAGGGAAGGCTACTCTCTTTTGCGGATCCCTGTGCCGGATGCCCCCAGGCAATGGGAAGTACCCCCAGAGCCTGTTGCTGAAAGACCGGTATTCTATGACTTTTCTTTGTTAGACAGAAAGAAAGATCTGGGCAAGATGGCGGAACATCATCTTGCCTCTTTAAATTATGTTGTCTTTGATACGGAGATAACAGGTCTCTGCCCATCTGATGGCGATGAGATCCTGGCTCTTGCCGCAGTAAAAATCGTCAACGGCAGAATCCTGAGTGGCGAACGGTTTGAACGTTTTATCAAACCAACACGTCCCATCCCGGTAAGTTCCCTTCCCTTTCTTGGTATAACTGAAGATATGCTTCTGGAAGAATCTCCTGTGCAGTTGGTCCTGCCGCAGTTCAAATCTTTTGTTGATGATGCGGTGCTTGTTGCGCATAATGGTGCATTTGACATGAATTTTTTTCAACTCATGGAAGAAAAGTCAGGGGTGAAATTCGAAAATCCGCTTCTTGATACACTGTTGCTGGCAATCATTGCAGAAAAAAACCGGACTGATCACACTCTGGAGAGCATTGGCCGGTGGCTTGGCGTGGAAGTTATGGGAAGTCGGACACTCATGGATGATTGCTTTGTAACGGCCCAGATTTTTCTCAGGTTGCTTGAATTGCTTGAAGGTCGAGGGATTACAACACTTGGTAAAGTCATCTCGGCATCTGAAAGGGTGCTTGAGGAGAAGAGGCAACAGTTCAGTTAGTGCACTAAATACTGGAGGAAGAGATGCCTGAAGTAAAGCGTCGTCAAAATGAACGGTTGATCGTAATACTGATTATTGGTGTTATTGCTTTGAACTACCCCCTCTTGTCTCTATTCAGTAAAGTCAAACTGATTTTCGGGATTCCTGTGCTGTATTTCTATCTTTTTACGGTCTGGACTGTTTTTATCGGATGCGTAGCACTTGTTCTGGAAAAAACAACATCGTCCCCGTTGATAATCCCTTCGCCGAAACCTGAAAAAGCAGAGTGACATGCTGCAAGAATGGGTCATACTTCTCGTTTCCTTCTGTTACCTGGGAATCCTTTTTGCTATTGCCTACTATGGTGACAAACGGGCCGATGCCGGCCGCTCCATAATCAGTAATCCGTATATATACACTCTTTCCATAGCTGTTTACTGTACCGCATGGACTTTCTATGGCAGTGTCGGTCGCGCTGCTACCACCGGTGCAGGCTTTCTGCCGATTTATCTGGGTCCGACGCTCATGGCCGCACTGTGGTGGTTTGTCCTGCGCAAGATCATTCGCATAGCCAAGGTTCATCGGATTACTTCTATAGCTGATTTCATTTCCTCAAGATATGCAAAAGACCCCTTGATTGGCGGAATTGTCACAATTATCGCAGTTGTGGGAATCCTGCCCTATATTTCGCTTCAATTGAAAGCGGTTTCTGTCAGTTTTAATGTGTTGCATACGTTTCAGGGGAAGACGCATATACTGCCTGCAGCGGATTCCGTAATCAGTAATCCGTATATAAACACTCTTTCCATGTGGAGCGGCACAGCCCTGTATGTGACTCTTGCAATGTCCGTTTTTGCTATTCTTTTTGGCACACGTCACATAGATGCCAGTGAACGGCATGAAGGCATGGTTGCAGCGGTCGCGTTTGAGTCAGTGGTGAAATTGGTGGCTTTCCTGGTAGCCGGTATTTTTGTCAGCTATTATCTTTTCTCAGGACCGACAGAATTAATATATGATGCAGTGAAGTCACCTGAACTGTCAAAATTAATGAATCTTGAGGCTCTTGGCGGTGGGTATACCAACTGGTTTACGCTGACCTTTCTGTCCATGATGGCCATTATGTTTCTTCCCAGACAATTCCATATTCTTGTGGTTGAGAATGTGAATGAAGAACATGTAAAAAAAGCCAGCTGGCTTTTTCCGTTATATTTGCTGGCAATCAATCTTTTTGTACTGCCGATTTCATTTGCAGGGCTGTTATTCTTTCCGGATGGATCAGTTGATCCCGACACTTTTGTGCTGGCAGTGCCGTTGCATACCAATCAGGAATTTGTTGCCCTGTTTGTTTATCTGGGCGGGTTGTCTGCCGCTACAGGAATGGTAATAGTGGCAACTATCGCCTTGTCGACAATGGTGTGTAATGATCTTGTCATGCCGGTTCTGCTGCGTATCAGGTTTTTACAGAGAAGTGACCTGAGCAGCGTTTTGCTACCCATTCGCCGCGGAAGTATTCTGGTGATCCTGCTCCTTGGTTATGTCTTTTTCAGACTGATAGGTGAGTCATACGCCCTGGTTACCCTGGGTTTGGTTTCATTTGCCGCTGCAGCCCAGTTCGCCCCTGTGATTCTGATTGGAATTTATTGGAAAGGCGCGAGTCGAAGAGGTGCAATTGCCGGACTTCTTGCCGGTTTTGCAGTGTGGACCTATACATTGCTTGTCCCGTCTTTTGTCAAATCAGGCTGGATTGCGACATCAATCCTGGAATCAGGTCCATTCGGGATTGAATTGCTTGGACCGTATCATTTATTCGGGCTCAACATGTTTGATCCCTTAACGCATTCGGTCTTTTGGAGCATGCTGGCTAACGTCGGGCTTCTCGTCGGCGTCTCGCTTTTTGACCGGCAAAATGCCATGGAGCGACTCCAGGCCGCCCATTTTGTTGATGTGTTTCGGCACGAAGATATTGATACAGGTCTGTGGAGTGGTACTACCACTGTGGCTGAGCTCAAAGGTCTTGTCGGCCGCTTTATAGGTGTCGAACAAACTGATAAGGCCTTTTCAGAATATGCAGCTGAACATGATTTCGATGTAAAAACCAAAGCTCTGGCTGATGCGAATCTGGTCGGTTTTGCCGAAAGGAAATTGGCAGGAGCCATAGGCTCAGCATCAGCGAGGGTTATGATTTCCTCGGTGGTTAAAGGGGAGGAGATCAGTATCGAAGGACTCATGAAAATTCTCGACGAGACTTCTCAGGTGATTGAATACAGTCATCGTCTTGAAGAAAAATCCCGTGAGCTTGAAAAGGCTACTGCCGAATTGAGGGCCGCCAATAAGAGGCTGACAGAACTTGATCGTCTGAAGGATGAATTCGTATCCACGGTGACCCATGAACTTCGTACGCCCCTTACTTCTGTTCGTGCGTTTTCAGAAATCCTTCGCGATAATCCGGCCCTGCCACTGGAGGAGCGGCAGAAGTTTCTGGATATTATTGTAAAAGAAAGTGAGCGACTTACACGTTTGATTAATCAGGTTCTGGATCTTGCCAAAATTGAATCCGGAAGTGCTGAATGGACCAGGGAGTGTGTCGATCTGAATGAGGTTGTCGAGGAAGCCTCAAGCTCCATAAGTCAATTATTTCATGAGAATTCGATTCATCTGGAAGAAATAGTGCCTGAGGGGGCCGTATTTGTGATGGCAGATCGGGATCGTTTGATTCAGGTGGTCATCAACCTGATGTCCAATGCTGTAAAATTCTGTGAGCCGGGAACAGGGCAGGTAACTATCCGGTTGAGTACTTTACCTGGAAAAGTTCGAGTCGAGGTGGTGGATAACGGGCCCGGTATTCATCCTGATGAACAGGAACGGATTTTTGAAAAATTCCATCAGCTTAAGGGCTTGCGCGATGAAAAGCCGCGGGGGAGCGGTTTGGGCCTCACAATCTGTCATCGTATCATCAAACATCATGGCGGACATATTTGGGTTGAGAGTAAACCTGGAGCCGGATCGAAATTCATTTTTGAACTGGCTCTTGCTGAAAAGGTGTAAATCAGGAGAAAAGTCTTTCTGAACCAAGACAACGTGGACCATACATTTATATTCCTGGAAAATTATATGACAAAAACTATCCTCATAGTCGATGACGAGCCCAACATTGTTCTCTCAATTGAATACCTGATGAAACGTGCCGGTTATGAAGTCGCTGCTGCATATGACGGTCAGCAGGCTCTTGATTATCTTGCCGGCAACTGTCCGGCACTTATGATTCTCGATGTCATGATGCCCAACAAAAATGGTTTCGAGGTCTGTGAAGAAGTGCGGACAGACAGCCGCTTTGCGGCTATGCCTATCCTGATGCTGACAGCCAAAGGACGTGAAGCCGAAATGAACAAAGGTCTTTCCCTCGGCGCCGACGCCTATATTACGAAACCTTTTTCCACTCACGAGCTGGTAGAATGTGTTAAGTCTCTGCTTCAATCCTAAGGAGTTCCAGCGGCACTATGCCTCATAACTCAGACAACAAGATTCAGTTGGACAATGGCGTAACCAGCCATTTCCTGTCGTTGCAGTCAGAATCAGGCATTGGTGAAATACCGCTTCACAGTTTGAGCCGCCGTAAGCCCGTGATTGTTGATCCTGAAAGCACATTAAGAGATACATTGATTGTATTAAACCAGGGAGGAAGAGATGCCGGACTGGTTGCGAAAAATGTGGACTTTCCACTGGGCATAGTCACCCTGCGCAATCTGCTTGATGCCATTACCATACAAGGCGGCAGTCTTGATGATCCGGTTATATCCTTTATGACTGCCGCTCCAATCAGTCTCCCGGGAGATGCCTCTTTGCATCGGGCAAAGGTTTTGATGACTCGACGACGCCTCAGCCATTTGCTTCTTACCAAGGCAGACGGCCGTTTTTATAGCCTGATCTCACAGTCAGACATTCCGGGTCATTGTGAAGGTGGCGCCAATGAATTGATTAAAAAGGTCAATACTGCAAAAGATATCCATACTATTGCATCCGCTGCCAATGAAATCAGAAAACGCGGTGCCGAACTTTTTGCCAGCGGCATGGGGGTTGAGGCTTTATGTCAATGGATGTCTGGTCTGAATGATCTGATCAGTATGCAGGTTGTCGAGCTTGTCGCCGACACATTCGATCTGCCGCCTATACCCTGGTGCTGGATGGTGTTTGGGTCGGAGGGGCGTCTGGAGCAAACATTCTCCACAGACCAGGATAATGGTCTTATATTTCAGGCAGACAAAGAAGAAAATGCCCAAAGTATGCGGCAGGCATTTCTGCCCTTCACCTCAGCGGTTAATAAGGCACTGGATCAATGTGGTTTTGATTTCTGCAAAGGCAACATAATGGCCGGTAATCCGGCCTGGTGTTTATCATTCAGGGAATGGCAGGACACGTTCAGCCATTGGATGAAAACTCCCGACCCTGAAGCTTTACTGAATTCAACAATCTTTTTTGATTTCCGTCCCCTCTATGGCCAGGATGAACTGGTCGACGAGCTGCGCAGCTGGCTACTTCCCATGCCAGCGCAAAATCCTCGTTTTCTCTATGGTCTCAGTGAGCAGGCGCTCAGCTGTTCTCCTTCTTTAGGCTTTATGGGAAGGTTTGTTTATGACGGCGGAAAAGAATTCCCCCATACAATCGATCTTAAAATGCACGGCTCTCGCCCCTTTGTTGATGCAGCAAGGGTTTGGGCCTTGAAGTATCAATCCTGGGCAACCAATACCGCTGATCGCCTGCGGTCTGCAGCGACTGAAATGAAACGTTCTGTTCCCGCCACTGCCGCGGCGGTAGAGGCCTTTGATCTCATTCAGCGCATTCGTATTCATCAGCAGTTATCCTGTAAGGACCTGCAAAGAGCTAACCGAGTTGATCCGAAACAATTAAACGATTTACAGAAACTGATGATTAAAGAGGCCTTTAACCAGGCCAAACTGCTGCAATTGAGACTCAAACAGGATTTTGATTTGTAAATGGGGAAAAGAAAGTCAGGACAGGAATGGCCCAGTAAAGGTAAGTTTTCCAGCTGATGAATCCATGGTTGCTTCGGCGCCAATGGGTAAAGTCATATTGCGGGCGCCATGGCCAACCGGGAAGTTTGCCCAGATAGGAATATCTTCCTGGAAGAGTGTCAGTACCCTGTTCCAGATTTCTTCCTGGTTTCCACAGTTATCAAAAGAACCCAGGATGAGGCCTCTGATATTTTTCAAGCGGCCGGCAAGATTGAGCTGGGTAAGCATTCTGTCGAGACGATACGGTGCTTCGCCGATGTCTTCTATGAAGACGATGGAATTCTGCCAGGGCATTTCGTATGGAGTTGAAACGAGGTGGGTGAGGGTGGTAAGATTGCCGCCTGTCAGTGGCCCCCTGGCAAGCCCTGGTCTGAGAATTTCGATTTTGGCAGGTTTTATCGGTCGGTCGGTCTGGCTGCAGAGAGTATCAAAAAGATGATGTACGCTTTCCCGGTCTGAAGTGGCCAGAGTGCTCAGCATGGGGCCGTGAAAAGTGATAAGACCGGTATGTTTTGTTACAGCGGAGAGCAGGGCCGTTACATCACTGAATCCGATGAGTATCTTCGGATTGCTCCTGATGAGTTCATAGTCCAGGTCAGCCAGGAGCCGTAATGAACCATATCCGCCACGAACGGCCATGATGGCTTTAACGTCAGGATTGCGCCAGACTTCTGTGAGCATATTATGGCGGTGCTGATCACTTCCGGCGAGGTATCCTTCCTGCTGGAGGAGGTTTTTGGCAAAGGTCACTTGGAATCCCAGTTCCGAGAGTATTTGTACGCCTTTTCGAAAGGTTTCTTCCTGCCAGGGGCCTGAAGGACCTATGAGGCCAATGACGTCTCCTCGCTGTAGGGCAGGGGGCAGTAGTAATGGCATGGTGTCAGCTGTTTCGTTCATAGAGAATAAAGAGCCCTTTTAAAGTCAGTAAAGGGTCAACAGATTTGATAGCCGGTGCATAGGGTGCAATGAGCTGCGCCATGCCACCTGTGGCTATAACCCTGGGGACAGCGGGGGAGAACTCCTTGTGCAGGCGTCCGACCACACCCTCAACCATGCCGCCGAAGCCATAAAGGAATCCGGATTTGATGGCGGTTTCAGTGGAGGTCCCAATAACTTTTTCAGGGGGAGTGCTGATGTCTACCTTGGGGAGTTTTGCCGTTCGTGATGCCAGGGCGTCCATGGAGATCCCTATTCCAGGGGTAATGACGCCGCCCATATATTCACCATTGGCAGAAACACAGTCGAAAGTTATTGCCGTACCAAAATCAATTATTATAAGGGGTTCTTTGTACTGATTAAAAGCGGCAACGGCATTGATTATTCGATCAGCCCCCACTTCGGCGGGATTGTCCATTAGAATGGGCATGCCGGTGTCGAGTTTCGTGGCGTCGACTTCAATGGCTTTACACTGGAGATAGCGAGTGGAAAGATCTCGCCAGGCTGCCTGCATGGTTGGCACAACAGAGCCTATAATGAAACCTGTAACCATTGTGAAATGATGCTCTTTAATGGTAAAGAGCTCGTGGAGCAGGGTGGCCAGTTCATCTGGAGTAGCATTTCTATCAGTTCTGATGCGCCAATGATGGAGGAGTGTTTTGTCCTGATAGAGGCCGATTACTGTGTGACTGTTTCCAACATCGATGGCTAGGAGCATGTTTATAATTGATAATTGATAATTGATAATTGCGGACAAAGTGCAATTTTATTTTTACACTTTTAACGAATCTGTATTATCAAATTAGAGCTAAAAGTTAACATACAACAGGTATACGGGATCATGCAAGATGACAGATGAGAAAAGAAGTAAAAGGGGAAGAAGGGGGAAGAAAGACTTTCACTGCCATTGCTGCAAAAAAGATATGCCCTATTGTCATAACTGCCCGTGCGGTTTTCAGATCTGTGATGCCTGCTTTCAGGAAAATATATGGGGCATCAGCAACGGACCTACCTGGGTCTGTCCGGATTGCGGCAGGATACGGATGACTTACTAATGGGTTTTGTCGAGATCAGAAAACAGGCTTGCGATCAAAGAAGTGTCTGGTTTCCAGTTTGCGGTATGTCCTGGTCTCGCCCCGGGCAACAAAGGAGTGGGTTATTGCGCCGTTTGAGGTGAAGCGTACTCCCTCAAGAAATTCACCGTCTGTGATACCTGTGGCGGCAAAGGCGACTTCCCTGGTGTGAATCAGATCTTCCACTTTGAATATTTTGTTGAAATCAGTGATCCCGTGTTCTGCAGCTTCATCACGGTCGCGATCATTTTCATAATAGATTTTACCCTGGAAATATCCCCCCAGACAGCTTATTGCCGAAGCGACCATTACACCCTCCGGGGCATAGCCATAGCCAACATAGAGATCGGCTTTCTCGCCGGTAATAGCGGCAAGGCAGCCCGATATCTCACCTTCTTCAATAAGCTTGATACGGGCGCCGCAGCTTTGTACTTCGCGAATAAGGCGTTGATGGCGCGCCTGGTTCAATATGCAGACAGTCACATTCTCAGTATATTTTTTGAGAACCCGGGCAACTCTTTTGATGTTTATAGTGAGAGGCTCGTTAATGTCGATGACGTTGCCAACTTCAGGGCCTACTACCAGTTTATACATATTGAGGTTGGGGACAGACTGGATTGTTCCTTCATTGGCGATGACCGCAAAGGATGTCGAGTTGTTGCGACCGTCGGCAGCGGCATGATGGGCTTCAAGAGCGATGGCCATCACATCCATATGAGGACCTTCCTGGCCGATAAATTTGGGAAGCTGAAGAGTCTCTTTCCTTTTTACAAATCGGTCATTTTTCATAAAACCTTTTATAGGAAGGCGGTTCAGTGTTTTTGTGATGGCAGCTCGCGTACTGTTGAGGATTTCATCCGGATTGCCGAGACCCTGAATGCGGGCAGCGGTAAGTGCAGCAATCTCAGTTGCCCTGACGATTTCCATGCCGTAATTTGTATTCATGGTATCTGCTTTATTAGAATTAGAGAGTCTGAAGGCCGTTGCGTTTTGCAAGTGAACGTATCCGGGATAAGAGTTCGTCAACGCGTTTGTTCAGTTTTTTTCCTTTCTCAGTATCTTTTATTTTCATGGGATGAGAGAATTCGTCTATCAGTTCTATGCTGAGAGGGACAGATTCCAGTTTCATTTCCGCCTCTTTCATTTCCTCCGGTGTAGGAAGAATAATGCCGTATAACTGGTGCGGTGTGTGGACCAGGGCATGACCTCTGTTGTAATATGCTGCAGCAAAGCCGCCGTCCACATTAATGGCTACCCCGTCATCGCTGGCCATCTGTTTGCCTTTGGAGAAATCTATAGGTGTATGGCCGAAGATAACCCGTCTTACTCCAAATTCGTCGAGAAGTTTCTGTTTGAAAGCATCTGCCTGGAGATTCTGTTTCCAGTAGAGCGTTTTTTCCTTATGTGATTCGGTGTCGATCAGGAAGTAGCGCTCAAAGGTTTTCATGGCATGTTTGCCAAAGAAGGGCGACTTGGGCCCACACCAGAGATAGAAAAAGAGAGCCTGATCCTTTTCCTTCTGTGTTTTTCCTTCAACATAGTTTTTCCCGACCCGGACTATTGTGTCCTGGATAAAATCAAGAAGCTCTTTGCCTTTCCTGCCTAGCAGTTCTTCAAACTCGCCAGTCTCTGTGGATGGGACGAGGGCGTGAATGTTAAGATTGTTGTTATGGATATGATAGGTCTTGCCCTGACTGAAAAAATATTCCAGAAGCCGCATCAG
>JACNJZ010000104.1 GCA_014382295.1 Candidatus Desulfobia pelagia
ACCTCATAGGTGGAAAACTTGATTTCCGTTTACCCACCTGAAACAGCGAGGAACCGGCTTTAAGACTTTTATACGGGATAAAGCAGGATCGGGTGGCAGGTATGGACTTGATGCCTGACTTGCTTGCTGTCGCTGAATCCAGGAATGCTTCGGTATTTCTCTATGGTTCCACTCCTGGCGTCCTGAATGCCATAACTCAAGGGATTGGAAAGGAATATCCTGATCTCAAGATGGCAGGAAGCCATTCACCACCCTTTCGAATACTGACAGAAGAAGAAGTAAAGGAAGACATTAAACGAATAAATGATTCTGGAGCCAACATAGTCCTCGTAGCTTTAGGCTGCCCAAAGCAGGAAAAATGGATGGCACGGAATAAGGGTAAAATCAAGTCTGTGATGGTTGGCATCGGTGGGGCCTTTCCTGTTTTTGCCGGTTTGCAGAAAAGGGCCCCCCAGTGGATGTGTGATTTCTCCTTGGAGTGGCTGTTTCGCCTCATTCAGGAACCCCGCCGGTTGTTCAAACGCTATTTTGTTACTAATTCTCTTTTTTTACTGCTCCTCGCCTGGGAACTTTGTCGCAAGCCTTTTAAAAAGTAGGCAGTAAAGAAAGTTTGCAGTTTGCTGAAAAAATTGTTGGCAGTCTGCTGTTGGCGGAATGTCAAGTATGTGGTTGGTAGATGTTTGGGTGAAGATTTAGAGTCATGAGGACTTGTGGGATGCTCTGGGACTTTGATAACGTATTGATAAGGTGAACGAGTAGTGGAATCACAACAGGTTGAGTTTAAAAAATCCTTTGGCAAAGAGGTTATCATCTCTCTGGTTGCCTTTGCCAATACCGATGGCGGCAACCATTATTGATGATAATGTCGTCAAGGGTCCTTTGTTTGGGATAGTTGATGAGGCGATGACCTTTATCAAAAAGCATATCAACCTTTCATATCATTTTGATGGTTCTATTCAACGCAAGGAGCGTTGGCAGTATCCTTTAGAGGCATTGCGTGAGCTTCTATTGAATTGTATAGTGCACCGAGATTATAAAAACTTCTCAGATATTGTTATCAAAATTTTTGATGACCGGATACTTTTCACAAATCCAGGTCGTCTTTATGGGCAACTCAGCCTCGCGGATTTAAAACGTAATGATTATGTCTCTTCTATACGTAACAAACTGGTAGCTGAAGCGTTTTATCTTACTGGCGATATTGAACGGTATGGAACAGGCTTTGTCCGTATTCGTGAATTTCTGGAAGGGTACCCTGAGCTTACACTCTCCGTGGAAGAGTTGGGTGATTTTTTTAAAGTTGAGATACTGCTGACCGATCAAGTCACCACGCAAGTCACCACGCAAGTCTTCAAACTTCTCGAAGTATTAGATAAGCCTCTTAGCCGTAGAGAGTTACAAGAAAAACTTAGTTTGAGAAACAGGGAGCATTTCCGTAAAAACTACTTGCAGCCTGCACTAAGTCAAGGATTAATTGCAATGTCCAATCCTGACAAACCCCGGGCGGCTGATCAGAAGTACAGTATCACTGAACGTGGCCGTGCCTGTCTTGCTGAGAAAAAGGCTGATGACTGAGCAGAAAGTTTGCAGTTTACTGTCTGCAGTTGACGGATTTTCCGGAGAAATGCAAGGACAACAGTTAGATGAATCCTGGAGTAAAGAGAAGTGAATGATGGCGAATATGGGCGGAAAACTGCAGGTTGACAATGCCTTTGCGCTTCTAGCATTTTTTCTGTCTCCCTGGAAGGGCAAAAAGACACAAGATAGTCTTTGCAGGTTGATATCTGGGAATAAGATCCATTGGGACTCACTGGTTTACCAGGCAAACCTGCAGATGTGCATCCCCTTATGGTTTTCATGTCTCAAGCAGGACGGACTGCTTGGGCTTCTTCCTGCTGATCTGCAGGAATATCTTGAACATCTCTATGAGCTGAATGTTGAGAGGAATGAGTTCTTTTTTGAGGCTTTGCAAGAGATGCTTGGCCTTTTTGAGAAGAACAGCATCAATTCGATTCTGTTAAAGGGTGGGGCTGCTTTCAGTGACGGTCTCTATGGAAATGGTGGTGCACGATTCGTCCAGGATATTGATATTATGGTTCCTGAGGCCGATGCTGAAAGGGCCGGGCAGATTTTGCAGGGATGTGGCTATGTTGAGATCCCTGATCCAGGCAAAGAATTAGATAATCTCCCCACAGACAAGCGGCATCACCACATCAACGGGTTGCATAAACCAGAGACTCCCGTTGTCATTGAAATCCATTATCGCATCGGCTACGCGCGGATGGGGGGAATCCTTTCGAAGGAAGATGCCTGGGGAAATACTACTGCCCTTCCCTTTCGCGGCCAAAATGTTCTAGTTCTTGATCCGACAACCCGCCTTATTCACAATACCATCCATGCCGTGATCGGCGAGGCTGATTTTATCCGCGGCCATCTTCCTCTTTCGCAGCTTGCCGAATTTGCCTTTCTGTCACAAAAATACTGGCCTGAAATAGACTTTAGGAAATGGTATGCGACCTGTGATTCCGGTGGGGTTGATACCGAGGCAGCGACGTATCTTCTGCTGGCCCACAGGCTTATGGGAATGCCTCTGCCTGATGGGATACCGGTATCTTGGAGGGCGCGTTTTCATGCAGCGCGGCTGACAGCGGCAGGGAGGTTCTCGGCCCGGCATAAAGATATACCCGAGTCCAGGAGAGATAAGGTTCTGGGGACATTGGTCAGGGGGTTGGTTAAGTGCTATTATTTCATCAGCTTGCCCGTCTGGATCTGGCAGAATGTTTGTTATACCGGCAACCAAGGGCAGGTTTGGGTGCGGTTGAGGTTGTTGCTTCGCAAGGTTTTTAGTTTGCGGAGTTGGGGGAAGGTTTAAAAAAAGTAGGCAGTTGGCGGTTTGCGGTCGGCAGAAAAGGACTGATGGCTGAGGTGTAAGGCACAATTTAAATCCGGCAAGTTACGTAGTTATGACAATCGTTCACGGACCCAGGCTGGATTTCGACGACAAGTCCAGCACAGCATAAACAAGAATTGTATGTTCCTCTTCCTCTATCCGGTAGTAAACGGCGAAAGGAAAGCGCTTGGAGAGCAACCGGTGATAACTAAAGATCAGGGGATGGATAGCAGCGTAAATTTGCAGAGAATCAATATCTGAAAAAAGAGAATCAAGAAAATATCCCCAAGGCCGGCTTCTTGTTTCTCATAAAACCTAAAACCGTCAATCAAATCTTGCTGTGCCTCATCGAGGATGCGAAGATTCATTTAATGGAATTTCTTATATTCTCTTTGGCCTCCGACCAAGTCGAGAATTTTGCGGACCCTTCAGTGATTCGTTTTGCCCTTTCGAGCAGGGTTTTTTTGTGCCATTCTGGAGAGGGAACTTGTTCAGGAGTGCGGCAGAGGTCGTCCCAGAGCAGTTCCATTACCTCGAGCTTATCGGAAACTGTCATTTTGTCGATTGGCAGTGCTAATTGCATAAGAGCCTCCATAAATGGATACATTTAAAAGAATATGGGTCTAAAGAATTCTCAGCAAAAGAACAGCTTGCGAGTCGTTAATGCTGGGTTCTCGCGTTCGCGGGAATCCAGAAAAAATCTAACTGAGAATTGTTTACAACCACATAAAAAAATAATACTGCACAGAAATGCATATAGCAATTTATTTGGAGGGTTTAACTGCCTACTTTCCCTTCATATAAAACTGACGGGTATCTGGATGATGTTGTCCTTAAGAAGGCGGATCTTCCTTGAGTTGTTAACGACCACTCCGATTGGCGCGTTATGCTGGGCCATAAAATTACTCAGAGAGTGAAGCTGTTTGATTGATGTAGATGTGGAAAATTTTACTTCAATTGGCAGCGTACCGAATTTGCCGTCCAAGATCAGATCCACTTCTGCCGCGTGCTTTGTCCTGAAATAAGAGTAGTTCCAAATGGGTTGTTTTGCTGGCCTGAACCCCTTTGATTATTTCTTCAATCACGAATGATTCGAAATTTTGTCCGACACGGGGGGAACGGATGAGTTTTTCCCGGCTGTCAATCCCTGATAAATAGTGCAACATTTAATTCATAAAGATTATCGAGATATTGCTGCAGTTCTTCTGGGAGAAATTCAAGGAACCCATCTTTCCGCATCTGCACATACCATAAAGGTGTACACCGATGAGAATTTGCAGTGAAAAGAAGCTGTTCCCAGCAAATTTTGTGGAGGCGTAATGCTTCGCGCAAATTGTGGAGGGTCGCTTCATCCTTCCAGGGAGAAAGAAACAAGGCGAGGAAGCTATATGGTTTATCTAGAATTTTCGTAATGGGCATAAACAATTGGCTCAGTGGAGGACTCGGGGGATTAGAGACTGATTATAGTACAGAATGTTAGACAGGTAAAAGGAAGTATGCTGTCTGCATTTTGCTGAACAAAAAAGTTTGCAGTTTGCGGGTGGCTGTAGGCAGATGGAGAAAACAGTCGATTTGAGGACTGAGGATTTAACACATGAGGGCTTTATGTGAGTGGTCAGCTGGCGGTAACAGAAAATTCAGTCTTGCAGAAAGAAAAGGACCATGGATCAATTGCAATGTCATAAATTCTTTACATAGTGGCTATTTTTATGCTATTAAGTTAAATATGTTTAACGAAGATATGAGTATTGAGTCTTTGCTCAGGCAGCTTGGCCAACGGTTGAAAGAAGCACGCCTGGCCCGGAACGAAAGCCAGGAGCTATTTGCTCAACGGCTGGGCTTGACCCGTCAGACCTATAGTCTGATGGAAAAAGGCTCCCCGCAGACGCCAATCGGAAATTGGTTGAGAGCCAGCAGCCTTCTTGATAGACTTGACGACTGGCAGGATCTACTGGTCGAAAAGGAAAATCTCTTTGCTAAGTTTGAGAGGAAGAGCAGTAAACGACAGCGAGCCGGCGGAAGACGGAAGATGAAGAAATGATAAGACTTGATGTCTGGCTAACCTTGCCAACAGGAGAAAGTGTCAAGGCTGGCACCTTGGTTGTTGCCGATCCGGACCCTGTCAAGGGGGGATTGGATGGACAGTTCCGCTACGCTTCCGAGTACCTGGAGAATCCTCGGGCCTTTCCGCTTGATCCACTGCACCTTCCGTTGTCCAAGGAAATTTATAGCGCGGACCGGCCCTATTCCGGGGTCCATGGCGTTTTTGAAGACAGTTTGCCGGACGACTGGGGACGTAAACTCATGGTCATTCACCACAATTTGGGCCGCAATGAACAGCGTGTTCCTCAGTTATTGCGGTTATTGGGTAACCAGGGTTTGGGGGCTTTAAGTTACGTGGAGGAAGGAAGACCGGAATTGAAAGTAACTGAAGTTTCCAGTCGTCATCTGCAGGAACTGGCTTTACTTGCGGATAAATTCGAGCAGGATCCCGTTGCAGTGGCCGATGATGAATTTTTACTGCTGTTCCAGGCTGGTAGTTCTCCAGGCGGGGCAAGGCCTAAAGCACTGATTGAGGACGAAAACGGCTCATACCTTGCCAAATTTTCCAGCGCTAAAGATCAACTGAATGTGGTAAGTCTTGAGGCGGCAGGCATGGAGCTAGGGCGCCGGGCTGGGGTCGAAACGGCAGAGACCAGGCTTATATCGGTAGGTTCCGGAAAATGCCTACTGGTGAGAAGGTTCGATATCAATGAAGCCGGCGGACGCAATCATTTGGTCAGCATGCAATCACTGCTCAAGGCCGATGGCTACTACAATTTCGGTTACCAGGACTTGGCAGAGGTGATCAAGCATGTTTCCAGGCAACCGGGTCAAGATCTCCAACGGCTTTACCGGCAGATGGTTTTCAATGTGATGATCGGCAACACCGATGACCACTTGAAAAATTTCCTCATGTTACATGATGACACTGGTTGGCGATTAAGTCCGGCCTTCGACTTGGTACCTAACGTCGGGTTCAACCGCGAACATGTACTGCGTATCGGTTTTAATAACAGGCCCTCGGATATTGAAATACTTCTGGTAGAAGCCAAGCACTTTGGAATAAAGCGGCGGCAACAAGCTTTGGAAATCATCCGTGAAGTTCATGAGTGTGTTTCCAGGTGGAGTTCAGTTTTTGCCATGTGTGATGTGCCGGTGAAGGATGCTAAAAAAATTGGTGCCGATATCCGACAACGGTTGAAAAAAACGGGCAGTTCTTTAGGTAAGAGCTTAAGATAATGGGGTCTGACCCCAATTTTGTGTACATGTAAGCATCTGGGTCCCCGATAAAACATTCGGGGATGACGAAACGTGAAAGCTTGCATTTCGAAATCTCTGCTTCGCTTTTCTGCAGATGGAGGAAACAGTAAGTTTGAGGTCTGAGGACGACTTTGAGATTTAGGTTTGATAGTTGTTTACAATGGCATCTAATCGTTCCACCAGGTAGAGGGGAAGTGAAATTAATGGATACTTTATCTGTTTGCTTTGTTTGTTTATATTGATAACGGTATCTATCTGATGAACAGTGGGTTGCTGTGTGTCAAACCGGATGGCAAGTGGTGCCTGTTTGGTACCCATAAACTGATGCAGGGATTTCAGGGTGCCTGTCGCACCTGATTTAACCTCTATGGGGATTATATTTCCCCCCAGTCCAATGACAAAATCCAGTTCAGCGTTAGACGAACGTCCTTCACGCAGCCAGTAGTTTAATTCACGATTTGGTTTATCCGCAAGCATGGCCTGTAAATGTTGTCCGATAAATTGTTCGGCAATGGCTCCCTGGTTGATGAGTTTCGTTTCATCCATCTGTGAGATACTACGCCAGTCCAGGCCGCAAATCGCGTTCATCAGTCCAATATCAAGGAAGAGTAATTTATAAACCTTTTCCTCAAGATCAGCCTGCAGCGGCAAACCGGTGCAATGGCTATGGATCACTTTGCCGATCACACGAGCCATTGCCAGTAGCTCAATGTCCTTCTTTATGGTAACGCTCTGATCGTGACGTGAAATAGTGCTGTATTTAATTTTCACGCCCACATTTCTGGCTGCAAAATTAAATACATTAAGCATGCGGTTTAAATTTCTTGCGCCCGCGTATTTAGGAAAATCATCACGATAGGTTTCGATTATAGAATTATGTACTTCGCTCACATCTTTGTAGCTGCGAGTCTCAGCAAAAACCGCCACTGCTTCAGGCATACCACCGATATAATAATAAGACCTAAGTAAATGCAGCAAGCGCTGATGGACGATCTCTCCGATTTCCCGGCCTGATTCATAATGATTGATAAAATCATGCAGTCGCTCCTCGTCCATTGCCAACAGGAACTCGCTGAAAGTCATGGGCCCCATGTGTAAATACTGAATTCTTCCCACAGGCATGGAAAAAGTATGGTCTGCCAGGGCAAATTCCAATAAAGATCCGGCGCTGACAATCGGAAATTCAGGCATATCCTCATAAAAATACCGCAGAGCAGGAATGGCTTCCGGAACGGCCTGTATTTCATCAAGAAACAAAAGAGTATCATCACCAATACTTTCCATATTCGGTAAAAACTCTATTTGTTGAATTATCTGTTCAGGATCTTTGCCTGAAAATATGAGGGACAACTCAGGGTGGCGTTCAAGGTTAACAGTACGTAGAGTTTGTTGATATTGCTGGGCGAACAATTCTACCAGTGTCGATTTCCCAACCTGTCTGGCGCCACGGATAATAAGAGGTTTGCGGTTTTTATTATGCAGCCACGTGTAGAGGAATTGTAATTGTTGTCGTTGCATTTAAGTGAGCGCTCCTTTCTGTTTGCAGTATCGAGACACACCCAATATATCATAATCATATTATTGTTTCAAGGGTGTGTTCGGCTATAGTTGTTGGCGAAAAAGATCGTTGCTGTCTGCTGTTGGCTGTTAACTGCGTGCGGATCAAAGGAAACGGGGGATAATATATCGGGTTAAACTTTGAAGCGAGCGGTAATCAAATACCCCCTTGTTTTTCGATTGACGAATAGCTCTATCTCGATATTATGCAATTTCATACTTCAACCTTGAAATTACATAATGATCTTCCCCCGAAAAAGTGGACAGGCGAATAATGCATTGACTGAACGGAATAATGCATTCTGAGATGAAACGCATCGCACTGCGGATTGTTACCCGAAAAGAGAATAAAACTATTATTACAGCACTAAGTTGATACACAGGTAGAAAGACACTCAACAGTATTTTGAGCACCTTCATATATAAACTTCAACTCTAAAGTATACTCCCTTTTTCAACCACAAAACAAACACAGTAAGTCGAAAAAACATCGACATACTGGTCGTGGGCATGCTATCGTGACAGGTGAGAAGCATAAAAGACTATCTTCTGCAGTATTAAGGATTGTTGATGATCGAACACATCAGAAAATATATTGGACGCGAAGAGTTTGATTACCAAACTCTTTCTGAGTTTCTGAAAAACTACTCTCATCCGAGGGATAAGATCACTGATTTACTGCGAAAAAAAATTATTATACGCGTCAAGAAAGGGCTTTATGTTTTTGGCGAGGATTATCGAAGACGTCCTTATTCTCTGGAACTCCTGGCAAACTTAATTTTCGGCCCATCGTATATATCCCTGGACTACGCGCTTCAGCACTATGGAATGATTCCTGAACGGGTTGAGACTGTTACTTCGGTAACTACTGGCCGATCAAAAAAATTTGTTACCCCGGTCGGAGTATTCACTTACCAGACGATTCCCCTTTCTGCATTTCAAACAGGTATGGATATGGTGGAATTAGAGAGTGGGAACTCTTTTCTGATTGCAACTCCGGAAAAGGCATTAGCAGATAAAATCCGCTGTGATCAGGCTCTGCCGATTACCTCCCAACAGGCTGTTTGCTCTTACCTTTTTGACAGCCTTCGCCTGGACCCAACTATTTTACAAGAAATGGATCCAGATAAAATAGAACAATATGCTGAAGATTATGGCTCAAGAAAAATAAGGTTACTGGCTGATCTGATGCGGCGCAGGAGGCCAAAAAAAATCTAGAATGGAGTTGCCTTAGTCATGCATGACGCTGTCGCGAAAATGATGTCCAAGTATACATGTCGCAATTCTGCGGACTATACTCATGCCCTGCGTGAAATACTGCAGGAAATTGCCCTGCTGGGACTCTGGCGAAGTAAGTTTTTTGAAAAAACGGCATTCTACGGCGGTACTGCTCTGCGCATATTATATGGTTTGGATAGGTTTTCAGAGGATCTGGATTTCTCTCTTCTTGCCCCAAGCGAAAAATTTCAAATTGAGAAATACACTGCTGCTCTTGAGAAAGAGCTGCGGGCATTCGGGTTCAATGTCCATGTTGAGCTCATAAATAAGGCTGTGGGGGGTGCTGTGCAGTCAGCCTTTCTCAAGACCAATACGTTGAATGAACTTCTGATCATTACTATCGACAAATCTATTGTTCGGGAAATTCATAGAGATCAGGTCTTAAAAATCAAGCTTGAAGTCGATACTGATCCCCCTCCAGGGTTTTCCACTGAAAGTAAATATCTATTGCATCCAATACCCTTTGCAGTCCGCACCTATACGCTGCCTGATCTGTTTGCCGGAAAAATGCATGCTGTACTCTTCCGCAATTGGAAAAACCGGGTAAAGGGAAGAGACTGGTACGATCTTGTCTGGTATGTGGCCAATCACCCGGAACTTCGCCTCAGCCACCTTGAACAACGTATGCGCCAGAGTGGACACTGGTCTGGCAGCAAGACTCTGGACAAAACTCAATTCATAAAATTACTGCATAGTAAAACTAATGAGATCAATGTTGACCAGGCTCGTCTTGATGTTGCTCCTTTTGTCAAACACCCTGAGTCTCTTGATGTCTGGTCCATAGAATTTTTCCACGATATTATTTCACGCATTGAAACTATATGAATTTTGTCGACTTGAAATTGCAGGATGATAACTCTTTTGCGGTTAGAGAAAACTGACGGGAATCTGGATGATGTTGTTTTGAAGAAGAAGGATCTCACTGGAGTTATTTACGACCACGCCGATCGGCGCGTTATGCTGAGCCATAAAATTCCTCAGAGAGTGGAGCTGTTTGATCGAAGTAGATGTCGAGAATTTCACTTCGATTTAGTCCCTAATATCGGTTTTAATCGCGAACATGTTCTGGGAATAGGTCTCAATAACAGGTTGCCGGATATTGGAATACTTTTGGCGGCAGCCAAATTCGTTGGAATAAAACAGCGGCAAAAAGCTATGGAAATCATTCGTGAAGTTCATGATTGTGTTTCCACGTGGGATTTAGTTTTTGAGGAATGTGACGTACCTGTGAATGATGCTCAAAAAATTGGTACCGATATCAGCCAACGGTTAAAAAAAATGGCTATTTCTTCAGGGCAGAGGGTTTAGGTTTGCTGTTTGCCGTATGCAGATGGACGGGGCATTGGGGGTTAGGGGTGCTTTATGGCAGCTAGACGTTTTTGGGCTTTCTGGTTGTCTGGGTCAATGTTGAGTATTTCTTTGTATAGTTTTGTTGCCAGGAATTGAAAATCCATTTTTTTGTATCTGTCGGCGGCGAGGAGCCGAAAATCGATATTGTCGGGGAATTGTTTGATTCCCTGTAACACTATTGCCAGGGCCTTTTCTTCCTTTTTCTGTTTTATGAGGAACCAGTAGACTGTGTTGAAATAGTAGGGTTTTATTGTTTCTTGCCCATCTATGGGTTCCAGTCCTTTCAGGTAGTAATCTTCCGCGAGAATCATTTCATTCTGTTTTTCTAAAATACGGGCAAAATGGTAGTAAGCATCATTTTTGTGCGGAATGGCATAAGAAGCGTCCTGCCAGGAATATTCATAGGTTTGAAAGGTGGTGATATATTTCTCAAGGTTTCTGGAATCAAGAAATATTGCCTGGCGGATTTGTTCCGCTGCGTCATCTTTTCTTCCGCGTTCCAAGAGCCATGCCCCATAATAATGAAGGCGGCGGGGGCGGGAGATACCGTATTTCGCGCCGACAGATATTAATTTTTCCCCGAGTTCATCATCTCCCTGCTCTGCATAAAAACGCCCTGCCTCCTGGAGGAAAATGCCGTTTGATGGGTCACGAAGTATGGCTTTATTCAATAAGCCCTGTTTGGTGTCGGTTGATTCGGCATAGAGGGAGGACATATAAAACTGGTTGCCATGGAGGGGGGCGAAGAGCAGGGCTTTATCGATGGCGTTTTTTGCCTTGTTCGGTGCTGCGTCTTCAATTGTTTCCCGGTTGGCCATGAAGTCATAGTTTTTGTTTGTATAGTACGTTGCCGTGAGGGTGCCAAGGTTAAATGCCAGTGAACCAAGCAGCACAATGGTGGCAAATCCGGTCAGCATCCAGGCTGTTATGGGTCTGGCGGCCTTCAGCCTGCTCGGTTGGCGGCGTTCGTGTAGATTGGTGTTGGCTGAAGCAACAAGAAGGCCAAGGAGAAGGAAAAAGTAAAGGCCGTTTGAGTAAATGTGCAGATTGAAATCGGTAAAGCTGTGCAGCAGGAGTGAGAAGATGCCGGTTAAACTGCCGATGTAAAGATAAAGGAGATACGGATCCCGTCGCGTTCTGAATGTTTTGAATGATGAATAAACAACCGCTGCCAGAAAGCAGATAACGAGTAGAAAAACTGCAAGCCCGCCATCTGTGAGAAGTTCAATATAGTCATTATGGGCTCTTTGGTAAAAAATTCCAGGCGTTGGCGAAGTACAGTATGCCTGGTAGATGTTGCCGAAGGTATTCATGCCGCTGCCGAAAAGCGGGAAGTCCCTGATGATGTGCATGCTGTCCTGCCAGACGGCAAGACGATTGGTCGTTGCATGCATTTCCCATCCTAAGCGGGCAAAACGAGCCATGATGGGGTCCCAGCCGATCCAGGTCACTCCAAGCACTATGAGTATGAAGGTGACGAACAGGGCTCCGCTTTTCCTGGATTTTTTAAACCGGGCATTGATCAGCAAAGCAAAAAAAATCAGGGATAAGAAAAAGGAAATGATGCCGCCCCTGGAAAGACTGAGGAAAATAGATAAACCGATAATAAAGGCAGCAAAGCCAAGGAGTAAATGACGATTGCTTGTATGAGAATTAAACAAGCTGTTTAATTTCTCTTTGAATGTATATTGATAATGAACCTGGGGACTGAAAAAGTAAAACAGGGCCAGGGTAACAGGGAAAATCATTTCCATGAAACCGGCAAAATGGTTGTAGTTCTGCCAGGGTCCCATGGTAGCCAACAATTTGGGCATTTGCCTGAACCCGTAGGCCAGATGCGGTGTGGTATATTTTTGCAAGATGCTGATAAGGGCAAGACCGGTTGCCAGGCATATAATGACGTATACGGTTTTTCGCAGGCGTTTTCTGTCGGCAAGAAGTTGGATTGTGAGAACATAAAAAAGGACATATGAAGACAGGCGAAAGAATTCATCAAGTGTTGCCTGGCTGTTAACGGAGAGTGGAAGCCAGCTTTGCGGGTGCAGCAGGAGGATAGTGTCACTGTAGAGTTCAAAAGTTGCCGGTGAAAGGGCCTGTAAAAGAAAATGGGGCAGGGGCAGAAGCTGGAAGAGGGTCAGGCCTAATAAAAGGAGAAGCGGTAATAAACCAGGAGGGTAATACCACCTTTGTTTTTTGGAGAATAGTGCCAGAGACGCAAGTAGGATTCCACTGGCAATTGCTGCTTCCATAAGAGTAACGGCCCATCTGTCAGTCGTGGCGAACATCACAGGTGAAAAAATAAGGCAGAAAATAAAAACCGTGTATGTCGGACTGGATAAAATCATGGGAGGAGGGGAGTTCTTCCGGAAATGAAGAGAATTTTACAAAAAAAAATCTTCCGGATAATCTGTCAATCCGGAAGACATGTATAGCCCCAAAAAAAACCTTTTTCAGGTAATTTGATTCAAAGAATCTAATTTTACTGCGGCTCATCCGTCGATTGTTCACTGCTATTGGACGGCATCAGTTCACAATGGCAAATCATAAAACCTTCACTGTTGGGTATATCGCATACTATTTTGTATGGTCCAGGGCAGGGGTCGGGGTAGGGGTTGTCAGCAAAACTAAGAGAGGAGCTGAAGGTGATAACGCTTATTAAGCATAATGTGGAATAAATTATTTTTTTCATCGTAGTCCTGGAATGTCTTTGGAATTTTTAAATTTTAAACAACCTAACACCTTATTTAATTAAATTACTTATATAGTTCTGTCAATACAATTATGTGTTTATTAACAATTCTCAGCGTGTAATTATTTTTCCCCTCTTGTCGCCTTCATAGTTCTTGGATTCCCGTTTTCACGGGAATGACGTTTTAGCGTCAGCGATACAGCCGTCACTCCAGCGCAGGCGGAAGTCCAGAAAGAGATTAGCTGAGAATACTATATAGGCACTTACAATTATTGTATCCAGCAGGTAAAGTGAAGGCAAATTTTTATTCGTTAGGCTTTTGATTGAATTTTGAACTGTTTGTTGTTAGAGATACATAGTTTGCAATTTGATTATGTTGAAAACTGTGATGTAAAGGAAAATAATGATAAGGAAATTACAATATTTTTTTGCACTACTTCTCCTGGTGGGGGTGGTACAGGTTAATGCAGCTGAAGAGGATTCGGCAGATCGGGAAAAGATCATCGGAGAAGGGTCAATAAGCAGCGATGTGTTTGGTTCAAGAGGAGGCTATGCCCATCCTTTTCTGACCGTAAGTAAATTCTATTCCGATAATATCTATAATACCGATGACAATACGGAAAGCGATTATATATCGACAATTTCACCTGGCATATGGCTGGCGCTCCCTCGTGTCAAGGAAGAACTCCTTGATTTTGAAACATCCAGTGTTGCATCGGGCGGGCTTGATCTTGATCTTGATACAGGAAAAGATTTCAAGCGGTATCAGATCTATTTTTATTACAGCCCCGAGTTCTACATGTATTCAGATAATTCCGATGAAGACCTTACGAAGCAAAGGGCTGAAGGAATGCTGCAGTATAACCTGAGGGGCGGTCTGACTCTTGAGTTTGTTGATCAGTATATTAAGTCTATGGATGTCAGGGGAACCGGTATATCCACCGAGCAAGACAAATTCTCTACCAATTTTTTTATGTTTCGCGCCTCGTATGATATTGGACCAAAGCTTGAATTCATGGCGGATTTTAGTAATTTTAACGTGAATTATGATGCCTCGCAAAATGACTACCGGGACAGGGAGGATGATTCCTGGTCTGCCTATGTCTGGTATGAGTTGGGCGCCAGCACCTCGATTTTTGCCCAGTACCAGAATGTTGATGTTAGTTATGATTTGAATTCATACTACGACAGCAGTATGGACCGCTTTTACGGTGGATTGAGCTGGGATATGACAGCAAAATCCTCAGGCACAGTCAAGGTTGGCTCTTCATCGAAGGATTATGATAACTCGTTACTTTCGGATGTGGATGACGTTATTGTTGAACTCCAGCTTGATTACATTTTTTCATCGAAAACTGATTTCGAACTGAGGGCCTTCAGGCAGAACAGCGAATCGAATATTGCTGGTGTTAACAGCATATTGCGTTCACTGTTTAATGCCAAGGTCACTTACAAACCGATAGACCGAATTACCTGCATACTTGATCTTGAATATGTTGAAGATGACTACGATGGTGCGTTGAATTATGGTGGCTTTTTAAAGGAAAGAAAAGATTCCTCCTACCTTTTGTCCCCATCCGTGGAATACCGTTTCAAGGAATGGCTGACTGCCAAGGCCGCTTATTATTATATTGAACGGGATTCCAACTTTTCTGATTTTGACTATTCTACCAATACTTTCCTTATCAGCCTGACTGCTGCCCTATAACGCCCCATTCTTTGAGACTAAATATGATACAACGTTTTCTTTTGAGCTTTCTTTTCCTCATCATGCTGTCTGTTCCTGTTGTAGCACAGGATTACATTGTTGGAAAAGATGATGTCCTTAAAATCACAGTCTACGACCATGATGATTTGACGACTACAGTCCGTGTCAGCGGGGATGGGACAATCATTCTGCCATTATTGAACAGGGTGGAAGTTGCCGGCCTGACCATCAACCAGATTTCTAATAAAATTACGGCACTTTTTGCAGACGGATATATTCGCAACCCGCAGGTGAATGTATTTATCGAGGATTTTAGAAGTAAAAAAGCGGTTATTCTTGGCCAGATTAATAAACCAGGGCTTTATGAACTCCAGGGACAGACAACTTTTCTGGAACTTATTTCCAAGGCAGGCGGCCTTACAAAGGATGCTGGAGATACAACCATAATTAAAAGGAAACAGGGGCCAAATGACTTGGAAGAGAAGAGTGTCCTGACTATTGACATGATACAGCTGGTAGAAAAAGGTGATACCTCCCAGAATATCCAGATTATGGACGGTGACAATATTTATATTGCCAAGGCAGGAGTATTTTATGTGTCCGGCGAGGTGAACAAACCTGATGTCTACAAGTTTGAAGAAAATATGACTGTTATCAAAGCAATTACGATGGCCGGCGGTTTTTCGGACAAAGCGGCTAAGGGGGGTGTGAAAATCATCCGCAAAATTCAGGAACGTGAACAGGTGATCGAGAAAGTAAAAATGGATGAACCGATAATGCAAGAAGACGTTATCGTTGTTCCGGAGAGCTTTTTTTAATGATTGAAGAACAGGAAATACATTTACGTGATTATCTGAGGGTAATACAGAAGCGAAAGTCTATTATTGCGACTTTTTTTGTTATCACCTTTATTGTTGTGCTTATCGGCACCTTTTCCGCCACCCCTATTTACCAAGCATCCACCCAGATACTGGTGGAGAAAAGTGATAATACGCCGCTGACAGGAGGGGGGTATTACTATAATTCCTATGATCCTGAATTTTTTGGAACCCAGAGCCAGATAATCAGGAGCCATAATGTTGCCAGAAAGGTGGTGGATATCCTGTCGCTGGATACCAACTACGAAAAATATTTCCCTGCAGAGAAGAATAAACCTTCTGTTGTTAAGACGACGGTTGCCTCGATAAAATCTTTTTTTGCCAACCTGTTGCCTTCATCCAATTCTTTTGATGCGGCACATGGGGCTTCAGGGAAAGCTTGGGAAAAATCAAAGGCCGACATTATTGCCACGACCATAAAAAGCGGAGTCATCGTCTCGCCGGTGGAGGAAAGCAGGCTGCTGAATATACGCTACAAGTCTGAAAATCCAGAGTTTGCAAGACTGATTGCGAATACTGTTGCCCAGGCTTACATGGAAGAGGTTATGGCCATTAAGCTCAATTCTTCCGGTTATGCCATCAAGTGGATGACTGAAAAAGCAGATGCAGAAAAGACCAAACTTGCCCAATCCGAAAAAGCCCTTCAGAATTTCATGAAGGAGCAGGACATTATCACTATTGAGGATCGTATAACGATTATCCCCCAGAAACTTGCTGATTTAAGTGCGAGGATGACCTCTGCTGAGACCAGGAGGGAAGAGCTGGAAACGGTGCGCGCCCAGGTTGCCAAGCTGCGACAGGCCAATGTAAACACTGAAACCATTTCTGTTCTTGCCGAAAATAAGGTGCTGCAGGCGCTGCGGGACCAAATCTTGAAGGCAGAACAGAATATCAGTGAACTTTCCCAGAAGTATGGGGAAAAACATCCTGTCATGATTAAAGCTAGGTCTGAGTTGAAGATTCTGCAGGAGAAAAAAGCTCAGGAAATTGATTCAAGCATTCAGTCTATAAATAATGAATATGAACTAGCACGCAATAATGAGCTGAATGTCCGAAGGCAACTTGATCAAACAAAGAATGAGGCACTTAACCTGAATGAGAAATTCATTCAGTACGGCATTTTCAAACGGGAAGTCGATACGAACAGGGCACTTTATGAGGCATTGAACATACGTATCAAAGAACAAGGGGTTACAGAAGATACACAGCAGGTGAATGTATGGGTTACCGAGCAGGCAGAAATGCCTCAATCTCCGGTATCTCCCAAAAAGATGCGCAACCTTCTCCTGGGAGTTGTCCTTGGCCTTTTTGGTGGAATAGGCTTTGCTTTTTTTCTTGAATATCTCGACAATACAGTAAAGGATCCAAGTGAGGTTGAAGCCAGAACAGGAGTGAATGTCCTTGGTGTTGTCGAGCTGTTTGACAAAGAAAAGGGAATATCTGCTGAGATAGCCACCCGTCGATATTCAGAGTCGACTTTTGCTGAAAATTTCAAGGCATTGAGGACTTCTGTCTTGCTCTCTTCAGCAGAAAACCCTCCAAAGAAAATTCTTGTGACAAGTATGATGCCGGCAGAAGGGAAGACAACAATAGCATCAAATTTGGCTATGACGCTTGCTATGGCCGAAAATAAAGTACTGCTTATTGATGGAGATATGCGTAGACCGTCTCTTCATAAAGTGTATGGTCTGCCAAATTCAAAAGGCCTGAGCTCCTACCTTGCAGGTGTGGAAAACGAAGGCTTAGTGCATCAGGTTGATGACGCAGATTTTTATATCATGCCATCCGGACCTATTCCGCCCAACCCGTCAGAGTTGCTTAGCTCTAAGAGGCTGCAGGCCATGCTTTTATCTCTTGAAAAAAGGTTCGACTTTATCATCATTGACTCCGCACCGCTATTGGGGGCCACAGACAGCTTATTGATAAGTAAAGTTGTAGATGGTACCATTTTTGTCAGTCGTGCCGGCAAGACCACCTATGATGCTTTGAGGAGGGGTTTTAAGTCCTATGATGATATTCAATCTCTAGTTCTTGGAGTGGTGATAAATGCCATTGATATGAAGCAATCCGAATACCAACATTATTACGGGTATTACAATTACAACTATGGCTCTGAGGACAATGCCAGGGGGTAAAACGAGATGGGGGTTTTTGAAGTATTTGAGTGATTACCTCAGAGCTTCAGCTAGACCACCGAGATTCCCGCTTGTGCGGGAATGACTCGTGAATTTGCTAAAGAATGATGGTAATCATATTTTATTAAGTGCCTATTTCGCATATTCTTCTCATCTTTTTCTAGACTTCCGCCTGCGCGGGAGTGACGGCTGCAAACAACAATGATTGATATTCACTGCCATATCCTGCCAGGGATTGATGACGGTGCCCGAAACGCAAAAGAATCATTGCGTATGGCCATGATTGCAGCTGCTGACGGGGTGAAAAAAATTGTTGCCACTCCCCATGTAAAAGAGACGATTCATTCTGCTGATTTTTTAAAGAAATGTGTTACAAAACTTAATGATATTCTGCAGAAGCGGCAGGTTCCTGTTGAGATTCTGTATGGAGCAGATGCATATGCTTTATTGGCTCCGGAAGATTTAAAACGGTATACCATCAATAATACAAGATATATTCTTATAGAATTCCCCTATACTCATATCCCTTTAAATGCCGCAGATATTCTCTTCAAGATGGCGCTTCAGGGCCTGACTCCCATCATTACTCACCCGGAAAGAATCCCGACCGTAATCGCCAACCCGGAAACTTTATTGTCTCTCTTGAAAGGGGATGTCTATGTTCAGATCACGGCCGACAGTCTTGTGGGTAACTTTGGCTCTAAAGCACAGGATTGCGCTATTTACCTTTTGAAAAAAGGGGCTGTTCATTTCATAGCAAGTGATGCCCACTCTTCTATAGTTCGCCGACCGATCCTTTCTGGAGCTGTTGACCTTGCAGAAAGAATAATTGGAAAAGAGAAAGCCCGGATGCTGGTTGAAGATAACCCACTTGCGGTAATTACTGGAAAGCCATTATAAATATAGTCCTGCGTGGCAGGTTTAGCTATAGAGGAACCTCAGCTTTTTTCTCAACATAGGATTGTGCAGCTTTAAAAGCGGCTTTAATTTTGTCGTTTTGAGGAAGTGGGAGTTTTAGGGACACCAGATAATTGCGCTTGAGTATCTCCTTAAAGGTATGGGTGAAATTGATATCATAAACCCAGCCAAGACGCATAAGGGCAAAATCATTTTTGTTAACGACATGGCGATAATCTACAATCTTTTGTGACATTATGTCAGCAAGCGCTTTTTCTGAATAGACCGAAGTGTCGGGCAGGTCTAAATCAATTGTACTGTTTTGCTCGTCTTTACTCAGTTTGTTGTGGTCGATAAAGACCCGCCAGATATCAAGCTTGTCCGCATCTCGAATAATTCTGGTGAGAAAAAGAACGTCATCGCTTTCATTTGAGGGCAAAGTCGCGCGGTTATGATAGCTGACAGCCTTGATAATTCGATCCTCTTCTTCCTCTGAAAATTTCTTTAAAATCACATTATCTCTGAGGACCTGTGCGCCAAGTTCGGCATGATTTGCGGAAATAGCATCAACAAATGTTTTGTAACGGCTGTATTGTTGAAAGCGACCGATGTCATGCAATAGTCCAGCGGCCTCTAAAACACAGAGGTCAGGGCCCTCGAGGTTAAGGGCTTTACCCAACAGTACTGCTTCTCGGCGGACCCGTTGGCAATGGATTATTTTCATGGATACAGGGTATGGATCTTTCCTGTTCCGGAGCAGGTGTTGCCTGGTATATTGACCAAACCACGAATGAATATCACGAGTACTGCAGGAGTTCATGGGTTTATGCACCTTGTCTGTATTATACATTTCGCATTATTTTGTTATGGCAAAGAATATGTTTTCAAATAACCGGTTCTGGTTGGTCTCTTTTTTACTGCTTTCAGCCTCGATGTTGGCAATGACACTCTATCCGTATAATTTTTCCCCTCCGGCAAATGGTACCGAGTGGCTTGTAAATGAACCAGGTATTTATTTCAACGGTGGAGGAATCGCATATACGGATAAGGGTCCAATAAGTCCTAACAACCAAGTGAGCGTAGAGCTTTGGCTGCAGGAGCGTCCAGGCAGCAAAAACTGGGGACCAAGGGATATCTTTTCTTTTTATGATGGAAAGGCCTCTCCGCCACTACTCATTGGTCAGTGGAATGGGCGTATTTTTTTATATAGCAGATTCGAATCGAACAGGGATCAGAAATGGTACACTTTCTTTCAGAGTAAAGAACGTTTTCAGCGGGGAAAACCCCATCTCGTTACAGTAACTTTTGGGGATGGCGAGAAAGCAATTTACATAGATGGAGAACTAGCCAACAAGAGGAGTATGAAAGCGCCTCACACAGCTGATATCAAGATTTCCGGGCGACTGGTAATCGGGAATTCGCCACTCAACAGAGAAGGGTGGCAAGGTGAAATGAGAGGTCTTGCAGTCTATGATCGAGTCCTCTCGCCAACGGAGATCAAGAGGCATAGCGCTGAAGTTTCTTCTCAGGGCATGGGGGTATTGGCTGAAGCCCCAGGCTGCCAGTGGCTTTATACGTTTGAAGAGGGCAACGGCAATACAATTAAAAATATGACAGGTGGTTACCGGCCATTCAACATACTTTCCCGAATGTATTCTCTTCCTGAAACAATTTTTCATCTTCCTTATGAAGATATGAGAATAGATTCTCTGTCCGGCGCATTTGCAACAAAGGATTTCTGGTCAAATATTCTTTTCTTTCTTCCTTATGGGGCGCTGCTCTCTCTAATGCTTTTGCGGAAATATCATTTCAGCTGCTTCTCTTCTTTTGCCATAGTCATAACGGCATGCGGAATTTTTAGTTTCACAATGGAATTCGCACAACTTTTTCTGCCAACAAGGGTCCCGACAATGCTTGATATTTTAAGCAATATGGTTGGAGGCGGTCTTGGGTTTTCGGTGCCTTATTTTTTCACATTAAGGCATGGATAAAGAATCGCTTTCCGGAAAGGTACTCTGCTTTTTTAAGAACAAGTGAATCTTTCCGGAAATTCCGTCTGGTAAAAGAAAGGTGTATTGACTCAGTTGCCAAAAAGCCCTTTCAAGGCATCAAGACCCTGCTTCATACTGTCCATCATTTCCTGGTTGTTCTGTCCTGCCGGCGGCTGATCTCCCGGAGGTATGCCACCACCCTGCATGCCGCCTTCGTTCATCATCTGCGGGTTGTTCCTGATTCTCTCAGCCCCATCGGGGTGTTTGAGTTGTTCCATCATGTTTTGAATCATTTGCTGCATCATAGCTTCGGCCTGCTGATCATGGACGGCCACAATACCGTTAGGCGGCAGGAACAATGTGTCATCGATCCTGGCGCCGGTATCGATTTTGGTTGCTTCGGTTGAGCTTTTCATACCCATTATGGACATTTCCGAGCGAAGAAGAACATCGGTTCCATGGATAACATGAATGGTGGTCATATTCATCATCGAGGTGACGTCGCAGTCATAGCCGAGAATGGTAGATGCCTTTTTTCTGGTCTCGCCGCCCATGCCTTCCATCATTGAAGGGCCAAGCTCCAGGGCATTTTTATCGACATTCTTTTTTTCTGCCCGGGATAACTTGTTGTATTCGGATTTATAGATCTGAGCCGGATTTGTGATTTTTGTGCCGGTTTGTTCTTCAAGGTCGAAGGTGTATACCCATTCGGGGTTGGTGATTTCAACAGTGTTTGTTTTGGAAGTGATACCCATGATAGACATTGAGGTTTGATGGTACCTTGCCTGCTGCTTGCCGTAATCTTTAATGTACAGCGTCTCGGTTCCCTGTCCGGATCCCTGGATTGTGTAGCTGATGGTTGCCTGCTTAAAAGGCAGTTTGATTTCCCATGGCGTGTTGGCACCATGGACCGGGGTAACAAGAAAGGAAAAAAGAAGAATCAGGGGGATGTGTTTGAGGAAGATGTTTTTCATGGGTGGCTCCTTTGTCCCTGGTTGAAGGATGAAAAATTTCACATAATGGTACCTTGAAAAATTAGGATTTTTGTTTGATAGCAAGGAATGACAAAATTAAAAAGCACCCACATGGGCATAAACTCCGCATACTGAGGTATGTGAGCACTTTTCATTTTGGCAATGACACCGCAATCGAGCAAAAAGTCAATTTTTCAAGGTTGCCATAATGGGACAGTATACAGGGATGAAATAAAAATGCCGAAGAAAAAGTAGGTGAAAAATATTCTGATTACCACTTGTTCTCAGCCATGATTAAAGGCTACCTTGAAAAATTGCCTTTTCACCCAATCTCTGCGTTGTACTCAAAATTTTATCCTCGGAATATCAAACA
>JACNJZ010000186.1 GCA_014382295.1 Candidatus Desulfobia pelagia
TTGGTGCAGTACTCATCCCCGGTGGTAAAGCCCCTACCCTTGTCAACCGTGACATGCTGTCAATAATGAAAAAAGGGTCCGTTATTGTCGATGTTGCTATCGACCAGGGAGGATGCGTGGAAACGTCCCAACCAACAAGCCACACTTCACCGGTCTATACCGTAGACGATGTCCTTCATTACTGCGTTACCAATATGCCGGGAGCGGTTCCCAGGACCTCTACTTTCGCCCTTACCAATGCCACACTGCCCTATGCCATTGAAATCGCAAGGAAAGGCCTCAGACAGGCTGCTGCAGAACATGTCGCCCTGAAACGTGGCGTGAATGTTTTTAATGGAAAGATCTGCAACCAGAAAATCGCCCTGGCACAGGATAAACCCTGGGAAGAGTTTCCCTGCTGAATGTTGATGAACTCACAAAAACAGATGGCTCACCCCCAGAGCTGGACAAGCCAGAGGCTGAGCAATGGGAAATAAGTAATGATTATAAGAGTTACAAAAAGCAGCCCAAGGAATGGCAGACTTGCCTTGTAGAGCTGAACCACGGGTTTTTCAAAGCGGTAGCTGGCAAGAAACAGATTTAACCCTACGGGCGGGGTACAGTAACCTATCTGCAGATTCGTAAGAAAAATAATCCCGAGATGAACCAGGTTGACATCATACGCGTTGGCAATAGGCACGATAAGCGGGACAACCAGAACAAGCGCCGAAAAAATATCGAGCATGGAACCCACCACCAGCAAAAAGAGATTCAGCAACAGGAGAAATGTATACTTGCTTGAAATATAGTGCTGGATAAACTCAAAAATCCTCATGGGCACTTCACGATCTACCAGGAAATTGGTAGACGCCATAGATGCTGCCAGCACAACGAGAATTCCGCCAAAAAGCATCATACTCCGGACCATTATCTCCGGAAGCTGCCGCAGGGAAATGTCACGGTAAATACCTATTTCTACCATCAGCACATACAAAGCTGTTACCGCCGCAGCCTCACCAGCGACAAAAATACCACCGTATATTCCACCCAGAACAATAAAAGGAAGGGGAAGTTCCCATGCTGACCCCATAAGGGCTGCACGAACTTCCTGCTTGGAGGGTCTTTTCTTGGCACCCTCCCTGGCCGGACTTTTGGCCATGCTGTAGCCAACCAGAAGAGACAACATCAGAATACCGGGCAAAATCCCCGCCAAAAACAGCTGATCAATCCGGGTTCCGGAGATAACACCATACAAAATAAGAGGCAGACTCGGCGGAAACAGCAAGCCCAGACTGCCGGAAGATGTAATGAGCCCCAGGGAAAAATTTTCAGAGTATCTCGCCTTGATCAGGGCCGGAAAAAGAAGCCCCCCCAAGGCAAAAATCGTTACCCCGGACGCCCCTGTGAAAGCGGTAAAAACAGCGCACACCCCCAGGGAAACAACGGCAAGCCCTCCCGGCATCCATCCCAGAAGAACCTGGCTGAGAAGCAGTATCCGCTGCGGCGCGCCGCTTTCAGAAAGAAGCGTTCCGGCAAAGATAAACAGGGGAAGGGACAGAAGAAGCGGCGTATCCGAAAGACGGGACATCTCTATGATCACCACGGAAATATCGATGCCGACACTGAAAAAAGAAAGAAGGGCAATGGCGGAAATAACAATAAATAAAGGACACCCCAACAGAGCCAGCATCAGGGTAAAGAATTGCAGGAACCCCATGGGTCAGCTCTCGAAATTGTTTCGATGCGGAGATCGTCCGGACAACTTCACAACATCCTGCAGCAGTGCCGCCGCAAAATGAAAAGAGATCAGAAAAAAACCGGTAGGAAAAATCATGTTCCAGACCCAGGAAGGAATCCCCAGCAATTCCTGACCACCCAGTATGGCCTCATTCCGAACAAAGATAACGGCTGCCCAGAAAAGAACAGCCCCTACCCCTGTGGAAAAAAGATGCACTATCAGGTGAAGCCAGGGCTGAATCTTTCCGGGAACAAGATATGAGGCGACGTCCATGGCAATATGTTTGCCTTTCCTGGTCGCGACAACAGCGCCCATTATTCCTGCCCACAACACCAGATAACGAAGCAGTGGTTCTGCCCATAAAAATCCGCCCGAAAAAAATTGCCTGAGCATAATCTGGAGAGAAGCAAGAAACACCATGACGATAAGCAGCATGCAGAGAAAACCATCTTCCAGGACAGCCACAATCCTGTTCATCTGCTGCCGTCCAGAGCCTTGAGTGCAGCCTTAAGAATTTCCGCCGAAAAGGCCCTTCCCTGTATGGCATCAATTGTTTTATCTCGCATGGAACGCAGATTCGCCTCTGTTTCAGAATCAACCTTTACCAGAGAAGTTCCATTTGCCTGGAGAACCTCCAGGGCGTCTTTATTGCTTTTCCTGGTATCCTCAAGAAGGAGTCCGAAATGTTTCCGGGCAGCACTCTTCATAAGTACCGCGTAATTGTCGGGAAGGCGTAAAAAAGCCTTACGATCAAGCAGGAATGCCCCATAGGCATAGGCGAAAGGAATATCGGATATATATTTTGCCTTGGTAAACCACTGGAGGACAATAGAGCCGTAAAAACTGTTAAACACCGTATCAACCATACCGGTCTGCAGAGATGTGAGTACATCAGGGATGGAAAGCATCACCGGAGAAATACCAAGCATTTCAAGGTACGACGAACTTATTGGATCTCCTTCCGGAGTCCATGTTTTGCTTCTTTTCAACTCTTCCAGGGTAGATATCGGCCGAGTGGACATGGTATAGGCGAAGCCAACTTCGGTAAGAGCCATAAGCTCCATTCCCTTCCTGGCGAAAGATTCACTGAATGAAGGCCACAAAGCCTCATTCACCAAATCAACCTCATCATAGGAGTTTAAGAGAAAAGGAATCCCCATAACGCGAAAATCCGGTACCATTGTCCCGATTCCTGTCATGGTAAAACCTCCGCCATGGAGCTGTCCGACCTGCATCTTCCTGTACATTGCACGATCATCACCCATAACGCCGCCCGGGTAGATTTTAAACCCTATCTCGCCATGACTTTCGCTTTCAACTTGTGCAGTAAAATCCTGAAACCTCTTGGCCCATACGCTGCCCTCCGGGGCAAGTGACGCAACCTTAAACAGGTACCTGGGTGCCCCATGAACCGTCGAGCTGAAAAATACAGCCATGGCCATCAGCAGAGCCATAATGTGCCATCGGGAAAATGTCTTCATAGGAATCTAAAAGTAGGTGTCAATCGTGTCGAGTAATTTCCTGGCATTCCTTTTTGCCAACTGGTTTGCCAGGGACTGGTCCGGATTATCCGCAAGAGGAAAATCAAGCGTTTCCTGAAGCAGCTCAGCAAACAGCTGCCTGTCAAATGTCATTTTTGCATATGTCTCGGCATATGCCACAAAAGCTGGCAGAAAACGGCGATCACTGACTGCAAGCGCTTTTTCAAAATGAGAGCGGCTCGCTTCCGGTTTGCCGCCAAGGAGAGGAGGCCGTGAGCCATAATAGGCTCCTAAAAATATATGGGCAGCACCATGATAAAAAGTTTCATCAATATCTATCACCCTCAGCATGATCTGCTCAACCCTAACAAGGTCAGCCAGGGATGCGGGAGACCCTTCCTGAGAGTGTATCCAGGTCGCCCAACCGTACCCTCCCCAGAATAATAGTGCAACATCATCGCTGCCAATACCGAACAGAAACGAGGCAAACGAAGGAGAGCCACCACTGGCAGATGGAAAGACTCCAAGGCGTGAAAGCAGCTGCATACCATACCGCCTGGCTTTTTGACTCACCTCAACGGAACGTTCCGGCCTGCCGCAGACATCGAGAGCTGCGGAATATGCCACATAAGACTTCACTGCAGCAATGAGCATTTCGTCGCTCCCTGCATCGGAATCAAGGAGGCTATCTATCATTAGTAGAAATGAAGGTGTTCCTTCACATACTAAATGAATATCTGTCTGGCGCTGGAGGTTGGATACTGTGGGCGTTAGCAGTGAAGTCATCATAAACGACCTGGACGTACAGCCGCTCACTCCGAAGAGCAGGAAAACACCTATGAAAAACTGAAGGGATTTCTTCATAACCTGCACACTATATTCACCATCGCCAACACCTGTCAAGAAAAGTCGAGTAAGAGCCCGGAGTAAGGCTTTGACGGGAACCTTTGTCCATGCTATAGTGCCACACTTTTTCAGGATGCACTGAAAGGAATCTTGAAGTGTGAAACCACATCCATGTGCACCCTAAAGTTGAGAATACTCTGGAACAGCCGGCATAAAGCGGATCGCTCCAGCCAGACATTCATTAAGTAATAGAAAGATAACAGGAGACTGTCATGAAAACAGATAAATCGCAATCATTATTTGCCCAGGCCCAGATCCACATCCCTGGAGGAGTAAACAGCCCGGTTCGTGCATGCAAGTCAGTTGGCTGTGATCCCCGGTTCATTCAACGTGCCAACGGCTCAAAAATCTATGACGTGGATGGCAATGAATATATCGACTTTGTCTGTTCATGGGGCCCCATGATACTGGGACACAACCACCCTGCCATAGTAGATGCCATTGAAAAAGCCCTGGTGAACGGTACCAGCTTTGGAGCTCCCTGCCCCCAGGAAATAGAACTGGCCGATCTTGTTGTCGAGGCTGTTCCCTCCATTGACATGGTGCGCTTTGTCAGTTCAGGAACGGAAGCGACAATGAGTGCCATCCGTCTTGCAAGAGGCTACACAGGGAAAAATGTGGTTGTTAAATTCGACGGCTGCTACCACGGCCATGCCGATTCTTTTTTAGTGAAGGCCGGTTCAGGAGTAATTACCCTTGGCATTCCAGGCAGTCCGGGCGTTCCTGAAGATATTGTCAAAAACACCCTGTCAATTCCCTATAATAATGAAGAGGAACTGGAAAAAACGCTGCGGAATGAGTCCCTGGATATTGCTTGTGTCATTGTCGAGCCTGTAGCCGGCAACATGGGTGTCGTCCTTCCTGCTCCCGGCTTCCTTCAGAAACTGAGGGATCTCACCGCAGAACTTGGAATTGTTCTTATATTTGATGAAGTCATTACCGGGTTCCGCCTCAGTTACGGCGGAGCGCAGCAGAAATTCGGTATCACCCCCGACCTGACGTGCCTTGGCAAAATCATAGGCGGCGGTTTGCCTGTTGGCGCCTATGGCGGTAAAAAAGAAATCATGTCGCAGATTTCCCCCATAGGTCCTGTCTACCAGGCAGGAACCCTATCAGGAAACCCCCTGGCCATGGCTGCCGGGGCCGCCACCCTCAAGGCCCTGAAACAGCCTGGTTTTTATGATGCACTTGACGCCAAGGCCGCCGGTTTTGCCTCTGAACTTCAGAGCCTTGCTGCCAAGCATCTTGACCATGCGGTACTCAACAGAGCCGGCTCGGTCATGACAACCTTTTTTGCCGCTGATCCTGTTACAGATTTCGAATCTGCCATGAAGGCTGACACAGCTAAATATGGTGCATTCTACCGGGAAATGCTTGATCTTGGAGTCTACCTGGCACCGTCCCAGTTCGAGGGCGCATTTGTCTCGGCAGCTCACTCCGATGAGGATCTTGCCCGCGCTCTCGAGATGACTGAACGGTCATTCAAAAAAGTGCAAAAATAGAGTTAATTTGATTGACTTTGCAAATAGAGTATGATAATTCCTGATCCGAGAATACTGTGTAATGTCTGATACAAAGAAAGAATTCATGAAGATGGTCTCAGTTTTTGGAACCATCGGGATAACGGTCTCGGCCTGCATTTTTGTCGGTCTGGCTATAGGTTATTATCTGGACCACAAGGTGTTTAAAGACACATCCCCGTGGTTTACCTTTATCTTTCTTGGGTTTGGTATTTTTGCAGGATTTAAAAATCTCTACCAATTATCAAAACGTAAAGACTTTTAATGAATACTGATACAAACATGAATGAAATGGATTTCCCTCTGCACAGAGTAGAGATCGCAAACTGGATTGTTGCCGGTCTCCTCACCGTTATTGCAGCCATGGCATATCCGTTCATTATCGCCAAAAGTATTCTTATCGGCGGAGTTCTTGCCAATATAAGCTTTCTTTTCATGAAGAAAGACCTGAAAAATTTCCTTCAGGGGAAATTGCTGCTCAGCGGTAAGGAAAAATTAGCTAAGTTACAATTTTATATAAAATATTATGGCAGACTGGCCGCTCTGGCAGCGATTCTTTATCTCCTTGTCAGAAGTGAAACTGTCCATCCAATAGGTCTGCTGGTTGGCCTGTCAACAGTAACTCTCAGTATCCTGATTACAGTCACAACAATTATGAAACGGGTTTACTTTACCGCCAAGGAGGTATAGGAAAAAATCATGGAACATCCAATACTATTTATCTCAGTTCTTCTGGAAATGATAGGTCTCCCTGTGCCACACACCCTGGTGGGTGACACGCTGCTTGCAAAACTGGTCTCTCCCCATATGACCTATACCTGGTTTGCCATGGGAGTTTTAATTTTCACAGCAAAACTTACCCTGGGCAAAATGGAAATGGTCCCGGGCGGCAAACAAAACTTCTGGGAAGTGGCTGTTGGCGGTATCGAGAATTTCATGGCAGAAAACATGGGAACGGAACGCGCCGCCATGATGTTTCCAATGATTGCCACATTTGCCTTCTATATTCTGATTGCAAATCTCATGGGCCTGCTTCCTGGCTTCATGTCCCCGACATCGAACATAAATATCACTCTGGCCATGACCCTGATCGTCTGGTTCACCCATCATTTTCTCGGGATAAAATATCATGGACTAGGCTACATAAAACATTTCATGGGACCCATGTGGTGGCTCGTACCCCTCATGCTGCCCATCGAGCTTATCAGTAGCATCGCACGAATCCTGTCTCTTTCCATCAGGCTTTTCGGAAATATCATGGCAAAAGAGACTCTGCTTTCCATTCTCTTTCTGCTGGCAGGTGCCTATTTCGGACCGTTACCAATTCTCTGCCTGGGTGTCCTTGTCTCTTTCGTCCAGACTATGGTTTTCGTCCTGTTGTCAGTAATATACTGTGCCGGCGCAATGGAGCACGCACACTAAGTTCCGAAAAAACAAAGCTTACAAAAAATAAACATAGAGCTAGAAGGCCAAAACAAAACTTTTTTAAGGAGAAAAAAATGAAAAAATTGACTATCGCAATGATAGCAGTAGCTTCAGTACTCGGTGTTTCCGGTGTTGCTATGGCTGCTGAAGGTGCATCAAACTTAGCCAAATTCATCCAGTTGGGCGGGAACAACCTGTCCCTGGTAGCTCTTGCTGCCGGTCTGGCTGTTGGCGTCGCAGCCTGTGGTTGTGGTATCGGTATGGGTACTGCAGCTGGTAACGCCTGTACAGGTGTTGCCCGTAATCCTGAAGTATCTGGTAAAATTACTGTTACCATGATTCTTGGTCTGGCTCTTATCGAGTCTCTGACAATTTACGGTCTGGTTATTGCTCTGATTCTTCTTTATGCAAACCCGCTTCTTGGTTAAGAAGAAAAATCAGTCTGCATAGACTGCTTTTCGTTGTCTCAAAGGCCGCAGATTCTGCGGCCTTTTTTTATTCTGCCAATGGATAATGCCTTAATAAACCCATCCCGCCTTAAAGGTGAACCTGAGCTTTCAGGATCCTGCCTTTTTCTCATAAATCCCCAGGAAGCCCGCTATGCTGCGATGGATGCGCGAAATGCAGGGGCACAAAGCTTCCCGCTCTTTCACAGCACTCTCTTTGAAATTTCCCGGGGTACTTCCACGCCGCACAGCTGGGCAGGCCCCGCAGTAGGAGCGCCTTTTGCCGTCATCACCCTGGAAAAACTTATTGCCCTTGGAGTAAGGCGATGTATAGTTCTTGGATGGTGCGGATCACTGACACCCGCTCTGCAGGTTGGTGATATTGTCCTCCCGACCTGGGCAATCAGTGAAGAAGGCACATCTCCCCATTACCCGGGAGAAAGGCCTCCCCAGTCTTCGCCGAAACTCCGACAGGGGTTAAGCAGCTATCTTTCAAGCAAAAGCATAACCGTTACCGAAGGTCCTGTATGGACCACAGACGCCCTGTATCGTGAAACCCGAAAAAAAATCAGCGACTATGCAGAACAGTCCATCCTTGCTGTTGACATGGAATTCAGTGCCCTGGCCTCGGTTGCAGCGTTCAGGAAGATAGACCTTGCTGCTGCCCTGCTTGTCTCAGATGAACTTTTTCACCCGGAATGGAATTCTGGATTTCATCGCAAATCTTTTCGAAAAAAGAGCAGACACCTCTTCAACATGATGGCAGAATTCCTCAACTCTGCTGACACCAATCTACAGAATGGATAACAAGTGAACAATTCCAAGACTGTTCATATGGTAAGCCTTGGCTGCCCTAAAAATCTCGTTGATTCAGAGGTCATGCTTGCCCTCCTGGAACAGGACGGCTTAACAGTGGTGTCAGAGCCTGAAAATGCTGCTATCCTGGTTGTGAATACCTGCGGTTTTATTCAGTCTGCCGTAGAGGAAGCCATAGACGAGATACTGGCCCTCAGCGAAATAAAAAAACAAAATCCCGGCGTACTTCTCGTTGTTACCGGCTGCCTTGTCCAGCGCTATGGCTCTGACCTTAAAGCCGAACTCCCCGAAGTCGATATTTTTATCGGCACAGAAGGCTTTCAGAATATCATTCCCGTTCTTGCTGCCCAAACAGCAAAACCTTCAAAAGTTCTCCACCTTGAAACCCCGCATTTTATAATGAACCATGAGACCCCGCGGCGTATATCAACTCCCAGTCACAGGGCATATCTTAAAATCAGTGAAGGCTGCTCAAACCGCTGTACATACTGTATGATTCCTGGCATCCGCGGTCCCCTGCGGAGCAGAGACATCAAGGATATTACTTCAGAAGCACAGCAACTCGGCCATAGCGGCGTACGTGAACTTACCCTTATCGGTCAGGATGTCACGGCCTATGGTATAGATTTCAAGAAATCCGACATACACCTGATAGCACTTCTTGAAAATCTTCTGCACAACACATCCATAGACTGGATTCGTCTTCTCTACCTGTATCCCGATAAAGTTGGCGACGATCTGCTCAAACTCTTGGCCGCCGAAAAGAGGCTGACCAATTACCTGGATATTCCTCTGCAGCATGTCAGTGATACAATTCTAAAAAGAATGGGCCGTCCATCACGGAATGCCGACCTTTGCAGACTGCTTGAACGAATCCGGACACTCAACCCTGATGCTGCGGTGCGCACGACATTTATGATTGGTTTCCCCGGCGAAACAGATGCTGATGTTGCCATGCTCGCAGATTTTATGCAGTCGTTCAAACTCGACAACGTCGGACTGTTTACCTATTCAAATGAAGAGGGGTGTGCGGCATCACACTATACGGATCAATGTTCTGAAGAGATAAAACAGGAACGCTATTCCTCTCTTATGGAACTTCAGGCGGGAATCTCTCTTGAAAAAAACAGGGAACTGGTCGGCAAAACACTACCTGTTCTTGTTGAAGGCATAAGCCGTGAGTCGGATTTACTTCTGGAAGGCCGGACTGAACGTCAGGCTGCCGATATTGATGGATGTGTCTACATAAATGAAGGGACATGCCAGGCGGGCGAAATAATCGATGTAACTATCAGTGAAGCACATCCCTATGATCTGGTGGGCTCTATCACCCAGACAAAATAAACTTACTTGAGAGAATCAACCCTTTCTTTCAGCTCTTTGCCCACTTTGAAGAAAGGAAGTCTTTTCGGAGGAACATCAATGACTTCTCCGGTTTTAGGATTGCGTCCCTGGTAGGACTCATATTCTTTAATAACAAAGCTGCCAAACCCTCTTATCTCAATGTTCTCCCCGGCGGCCAAAGTCTCCGTCATGGTGTCCAGAATCGTCATGACGATTGAACTTGCGTCCTTATGAGACAGATTTGTTTCCTGGGCAATAGCCTCAATCAACTCAGATTTATTCATCTTCTTCCCCTAGACATATCTTCTGGCATTGAATCCCCCAGGATTCTTTTTGTCTTAATCTCGAAATTAGCATCTTTTTATGCTTACACAAAATAACCTGTTTTTTCAGGCTATTACAATCGGCTCTTTTTTCCTAAAAAACAGCAAAGTAGCTTCAATAAATTAATCATATACTGATAACTTATGGAATGTAAAGGCATTTTTGGTGAAAACTTCTTTTCTCACATTTTTTTTGTTTTTTGCTAAAACAGGCGGGTTTCATAGAGAGCAGATGTTCAGATCCGGTCTCTCGTCTCAGGGAAATATCAACTCAATTTCCTTTGCACTCAAATAACGGAATTTCCCCCGGGCCAGAGTCCCAAGCTCAAGTCGTCCATAGGCGATGCGCTTTAACTCCTGAACCCGGTGCCCAATAGCCGCAAACATCTTTCTGACTTGACGCTTGCGGCCTTCATGGATTGTTATCTGAATCAGGGTTGAACGGGAAGCCGCCCTAATAACCTTCAAACTGGCAGGAAAGGTTTTTTTCCCCTCAATCACAATTCCTCTGGAAAGTTCTGCCAGTTTTTCAGGTGAAGGGCTTCCGGCTACCTGGGCGACATAGGTTTTGTTTACTTCAAAGCTTGGATGCTGCACTGTCTGGGCCAGGCTTCCGTCATTGGTCAATATTAGGGCGCCTTCGGTATCCAGATCAAGCCTGCCAACAGGAAATACCCGAAAATCGACGCCTTTCAGCAGATCTGTGACTACCGGTCGCCCCTGCGGGTCATTGAGTGTTGTCACATACCCTTTAGGTTTATTGAGAAGGATATACACCTTTTTCTCTTCTAAAGAGACAACCCTGCCGTCCAAAGTGACTTCATGTTCTGCAAGATCAAGTTTCACTCCCATTTCTCGGACAATGGCACCATCAACAGCTACTCTGCCATTTCTGATCATTTCTTCCGCTTTACGACGAGAGCCGGCGCCGCAACGGGCCAATATCTTTTGCAGACGTTCTTCCATATCAGGTGGCGGGGGTTGAAAATTGAAGAAAAAGGGAGGATAAAAAGGAAACAGAAGCCAGCGGGGAACGGAAAACCGGCGGCCAGTAAGAACAACACCTGACTACCGGTTTTGCTAGATTACAGGTAATCACCTCGACGATATTTTGCAGCCTCAATATAGGAAACTGTTGCAACTCTATCGAGGAGCTTCGTTAATGGATCCTGCACAGGTAATTGTTTTTTAAGCTCCTGAAGCGAACGTGTTTCATCTTCCAGAGCTGCCACATAGGGCTCCAGATCTTCTCCGGCAAAATCAAGATTCTTGAGGGCGGAACCGAAAGACTCCAGAGTACTCATGGTTTTTTCTGAAAGCTGCAGACTTTCGAGGCGAAGTTCTACAGACATTGCTCCAGAGCCCTTCTGATCGACAGATCCGACTTTTGCCGGTTCAGCTAAAGCGTTTTGCCTGGCTTCGAGTATTTGCTGAAAATCTGCCCCTCCGGAAACCTTGCTGGTTATATTCTTAGAATTCCCGGCAATCTGGGCATTCTGCAGATCATTAATTTTCATAGCGACTCTCCTGCTCTCTCCGACAAAACTCAGTGTATTCGTTAATTACATTCTAACATGAACGTTTCTTATTATGGTAATTCATCGGCAAGATTGGGGTCAAGCTTTAATAAAAAGTTCCAGGAAGGCGTTTTGTCGATCAACCCCTGGATGCTATCGCAAATAACCGGGAAGGATCTGAGTAATTTTGGAATCCACCAGGGCCCTGGTGGCATCATCAACCTCCAAGACATGCGGGTACCAAGGTTTCATACGGCAATCAATGACAATAGGGGTCTGAAGCCCGACATGAAACCTCCTCACGGTACTACCACCACTATATATGTCTGCCGCCGGTTCGAAACGGGTAAAAAAGGTCCAGATAAATTCTTGCAGACTCTTTGTCGCCGCTTCGGTGTTATCTACCAGAAGAACGACAGGCCATTTTTCCAATTCCCGGCTTGAAGCAAGACGCTGGGGCAACTCTTTTTCTTCCTCATACGAGGCCCCCTGGACCACCAGGGTTCCAGGCAGGTAGACATTGGGATGCGTGCATCCCTGGGGCAAAGCCCCCTGAAACGACCGGGGCAGCTCATTTCGAATTTCTTTTCCCAAGCCCATGAGCAAGGCCTTGGATCCGCTATTGACAGAAGGCCCTGTATAATCAAGAGTATCCTGTGAAACATTAGCAAAAATAAAGAGATCCCGCTGCCAGTTAACCCGCTCAAGAATATGGGTCCACAAATCCTTGAAGTTTTCAATATTGATATCGCCGTCAGTGACAAGGAGAAACTTGGTCAGGGAAAGCTGCCCCTCACCAAAAACACGCAGGGCCGCGGCAAAGGCCTCCCTTGGATAACGGTCTGTCACCCGCGCTGCGGCAAGGCAGTGAAAGCCTGCTTCACCAAAAGTCTTCAACTGCTTCACCCCGTTCATGACAAGAGGAAAAAGGGGCGAAAGCAGATCCTGGAGGAAATCGCCAATATAAAAATCTTCCTGCCTAGGCCGGCCAACTACCGTCGCCGGATATATTGCATCCTTTCGATGATACAGCCTGTCGACCTCAAACACTGGATAATCATGAGTTAAAGAGTTATAGCCATAATGATCGCCAAACGGCCCTTCAGGCCGCCGAATGTGGGGAGGGACATGCCCTTTTGCCGCAAATTCAGCAAAAGCCACTAAATTATGACCGCCTGCAGGATCCTTGCTCATGGGCAGTTTTTCCCCCTGAAGAAGTGAGGCCAGCATCAACTCAGGAATATTTTCAGGAAGAGGCGCTATAGCTGCCATCATGAGAGCTGGCGGGCCGCCAATAAAAAGAGTCAGTGGAAGGGATTCGTTTCTGGCCTCAGCTTCATGGTAATGATAACCTCCCCCTTTATGAATCTGCCAGTGTATGCCTGTGGTAACATCGTCGTATCGCTGAATCCGATACATCCCCAGATTGTGCCCACGTCCTCCTGGATGTTCCGTATAGACAAGAGGAAGAGTAACAAATGCCCCGCCATCGCTTTCCCAGGAAGTAAGCATGGGAAGGTCTGTAAGCCTGGCCGGTGTATCGCAGCACTCAAGAACCGGACCATTTTTTATTTTTTTTGTACCGATTCGCAATGCCTGTGGTACCAGTTTTCGCATGGACCAGAGTGTTTCCAGTTTCGGAGGCATTAACGTCTCAACACACCTGACCATATCGGCAACAAACTGCTGGGCCCGGTTTCCGAATGCCAGTTCCATGCGGTGCGAAGAACCAAAGAGATTTGTTACAACCGGGAAACGGCTGCCCTTCACGTTAGTAAAAAGCAAGGCAGGTCCACCCCTGGCAATGACACGCCGGTGAATTTCCGCTATCTCAAGGTAAGGATCGACCTGTTCATCTACAACAAGAAGCTCTGACTCCTGCTTCAGAAGCTCAAGATATCCCCTGAGATCTCTAATAATTTCTCGACTCACCTTTACCATCTCCCTTCTTTTATGCTAAAATTTTACATTCTCAAATATTCACCATGAAGAAAAAACTATCTTTTTAGAAAAAGAGCATGGTATTCTTTTTCCGATAAATGGGTATGCATTACTCTGCTGACAAAGTCCAGTATTTCTGCTATCTCTGCTTCGCTTAGCCTGGGAATGAGCGTTTCAAGCAAAACTGGAGAAGAAAATATTTGCAGGAACGCCGCCAGAGAACGCTCATCTGTTTCCCTGTCCATTCCAAAGCAAATCCCCTGAACATTAATATCTGTCACTGAATCATCATTCTTCATACAGACCTTCTCTCTCTTTTTTTATGAGCATAAAAGAAAAATTTTTTCCGAAAAAAATAGCTGCTGATTGGGTTCCCAAAGATGCTGGATATGAACTTACAACATCCACAGTCATTATAAAATCAGTCCTGAGCTCCTCAAAAAAAGAGCGTAATTTCATAACTCTTTTCCATGAAGGCTATCAGTCGCTTGGCACCCTTATTGAAAAAATAACCGACACAGAATGTGTTATAGGAAAACCTAAGGACTGGCCGGGAACACATACAAAAATCAGGCTGACATTCAAGAACAGATTAAAGATTGCCCACCACTTTTATGCCCGCGTTGCATCGACAACGAGAAACAGCCTCCATCTCGAACTGCCCCAGAAAATGTACCGGCTCCAGCGCCGATCCGATTATCGTGTTGATCTGCCGCAGGGAAGCATTGTCACTTTCGTGCATTACGGCAAAAAGTGCAAGTGCAATATAAAAGATGTCAGCCTAAGCGGAATTCTCATGTACACACGCACATCCGAGGAACTCCCCGACCATTTGATTGAATTGGAATCAATCACTGTAGATCTTCCCTTGACAGAAAAAGAAAATACCACTCTCAAAATAAAAAAAGGAGAGCTTGTCCGAAAAACGTACAATAAACGGCATGGAATCTTCTATTATGGAATTCATTGCTTCCCCACCGACAAGGAAGAGGAACACATATTGAAATTTATTCGGGAACGGGAACTGTACATATTAAGAAAAAAGGTCAATAAAAAATAAAGGGCACTTTCGCGTCATACCACGCGCCAATGAATTTTCCGGCTGCGAGGGCCGTCAAACTCACAGAAAAATATTTTTTGCCAGGTTCCAAGTTTCATCCTGCCGTTTTCAACAAACACCACTTCTGAACAGCCAAATAATGAGGCCAGCACATGGGAAGGCGAATTTCCCTCCAGATGCTGATAATTGAGATCAAAGGGTATAATTTCTCTCAGTGCTTGGACGATATCGGTCCTGACTGCCGGGTCAGCTCCTTCATTGATAGTAAGAGCTGCTGTGGTATGGGGATTAAACAGATAACAGATCCCATCAGTTACATTCGCCGCCAGAAGATCCCGGCTGACAAGACCTGTGATATCAACAAGCTCCATTTTTCGTGTCGTCGTTACTGCAAGAGTTCCCTGGACCATTTTTCCTCCTTTCATTCTTTTTTTTCAAAGAGATACTCTCTCTTTCCCTATACTATAAAACCAGTTAACAAACCTTTCAATGAGGTTATTTCATATCTCATTCCGGCATTCGCCCTGATATAGGGATTGCGAACTGCGTAAAATTGATTATAGATAGTGTGTTTTTCCTGCAATTCGGGAAGATCGAAATATCAAACATGTTGCTGTGACTCTGAGAGAAACTTTCGGACAAACAAATAAGGAGGGAAAGATGGGTGACACAATCCTTGACAATCTCGAATGGCTTGGCCATGACGGCTATCGTCTTGTGGCTGAAAATCAGGTCATCTACTTTGACCCCTTTAAACTGAGCGGCGAACACCAGCCTGCTGATATCATCCTCATAACCCACGAACATTTTGACCATTGCTCTCCTGAGGATATTGAAAAAATTCAGAAAAAATCCACCACCATAATCACTGAACCTAATTCTGCAAAAAAGCTTTCCGGCACAGTCATCACTCTAAAGCCCGGAGAATCATGTGAAGTCAATGGAGTTTCCATCGAAGCCGTCCCCTCATACAACACCAATAAAAAATTTCACCCGAAGGCAAAAAACTGGCTCGGCTTTATTGTGACAGTGGAAGGCGTGCGTATTTATCACGCCGGTGACACCGACTATATTCCGGAGATGAAAAATTTCAAAACAGATATTGCCCTGCTTCCTGTTTCAGGGACATACGTGATGACCTCTGAAGAAGCGGTACAGGCCGCCCTGGATATCCAGCCCCGTATTGCTGTTCCAATGCATTACAATTCCATTGTCGGCGATGTTTCCGACGCCGAAAAATTCGCCGCGGCTCTGCAGGGAAAGATGAGAGTCGAGATCCTTAAACAGGTGTAAAACATTTCCCATGAACTATTTTCCAATTAACCTTGATATCCGCAACCGCGCCTGCATTGTAATCGGCGGCGGTAAAGTTGCCCTCAGAAAAACCCAGGGACTCCTCAACTGTGGCGGGAAAGTAACCATTATCAGTCCGAAACTTGAAAAAGAATTAACAGATCTTGTTCAGATGAAACAAATCACATGGGAAAAGCGTCCCTATAAGACGGGCGACCTTCGCAAAGCGTTTCTGGTTATATCAGCAACAGATGATCCACTCATCCAGGAGGCGGTATATGCCGAAGCTGAGCACCACAACCTGCTTGTCAATGTGGCAGACGTCCCGAAGTGGTGCAATTTCATTCTGCCGGCAACAGTAGAGAGAGGAGACCTATCCATTTCCGTATCAACCTCAGGGAAAAGCCCTGCACTTGCAAAAAAGCTGCGCAAGGACCTTGAGAAACAATTTGGTTTGGAATATGATCTTGTATTGAAGGTACTTGGTCGCCTGCGTCCAGTTGTTTTGGCGAAGGAACGTTCTCACAGAGAAAATAAAATCTTATTTGAAAAATTTCTGCATCCAGACCTGATCGACTGGGTAAGACAGCGAAACTGGCCGGCAATTCATAGCCATGTAACGGCAATTCTGGGGACTGATATACCGATAGAGACACTTATACCGGAGAGTCTTGATTAAAGGCTGTTTTGAATAATAGCCTCACCAGCTGACAAACAAGAGAGATCTAAATGCTTTTCACACTCACTTTTATAGCATATTGCTTTGCCACTGTTTTTTATTTTGTTTTTTTCGTTTCTCAAAATAAACAAATCCGAAAATATGCGCGCATCGTTCTGCTTATCGCGGGTATCCTGCATACCGCAACAATCATAGGCCGATATTTTGCTACCGGCCATACACCGCTCACCACCCATCATGATACGGTGTCCTTTTTCGCCTGGGCCATCACCTGGGCCTTTCTGTCATTTCGCTGGCGTTATGAGGTTAAAAACTTTGGCACCTTTGTTTCCGTGGTAATCATGGCCCTCATGGTTATTGCCGCTCTCTCCTCACAACAAGTCAACCAGCTGCCGCCGGCTCTTCAGAGCAAATGGCTGCCGATTCATGCCAGCATAGCCATCCTTGCCAATGGCTTCCTCGCAATGGGCTTCTGCAGCGGCATCATGTATCTTCTTCAGGAACGGGAGATCAAGAAAAAACGATTCGGCCTCTTCTACTCCCGGCTTCCATCACTTGAAGCCCTGGACAACCTGAACCATCACTGCCTGAGTGTAGGATTCCCGATGCTGACCCTTGGCATTATTACCGGTTCATTCTGGGCCAAGCAGGCCTGGGGTTCATACTGGCACTGGGATCCCAAAGAGACCTGGTCTCTCATCACATGGTTTCTCTATGCAGCTCTTCTCCACCAGAGATTCACCAGCGGCTGGCGCGGTAAGCGGGCAGCTATTATGACCATTATCGGTTTCGGGGCCGTACTTTTTACCCTTTGGGGTGTTACCTATTTACTGCCGGGGATGCATTCCTATGTCCGCTGATTCTATTTTTGTTTTGGGCGTCAACCACAAAACAGCTCCGATCAAAGTCCGGGAGCAGCTCGCCTTTACAGATGACCCTGAAGCCCCTTTCCGTCACTTCAAAAGCATTGAAGGCTGTGAAGAATTCTGTTTTCTCTCAACCTGCAACCGTGTTGAAGTCATTTTCACAACTCCCCGAAAAGAAGAAACCATCAGGGATCTGCGAAAATTTCTTTTTCAGGCCAGCAATCTGAGCGATGAGGAATCGGCAAAGTACACCTATCTCCATCACGGGTCTGATGCCATCACACACATATACAGGGTCTCATCAAGCCTGGACTCCATGATTGTCGGAGAACCCCAGATCCTTGGACAGCTCAAGGATGCATATCGGCAATCATCGGATAGAGACTGCACCAGCGTTATCCTCAACCGCCTCCTCCACAAAGCCTTCTCTGTCGCCAAAAGAATCCGCACTGAAACCAATATAGGCGGGAGCGCTGTTTCCATAAGTTACGCGGCGGTAGAGCTGGCAAAGAAAATTTTTGGAGACATCTCCGGCAAAAAAGTCCTACTGATTGGCGCCGGCGAAATGGCAGAACTGGCGGCTGAACATCTAGTGACCCAGGGCATAACAGAAGTCATTGTAGCCAATCGGACCCTTGAGAATGCGGTCCTTCTGGCACAAAGATTCAAAGGCACTCCGGTTGGACTAAATGAGATCCTCGACCAGCTGGAAACTGTAGATATCGTAATCAGTTCCACCGGCGCCAGCGGCCTCATTCTCCACCAGAAAGAAGTAAAACCGATAATGCCCAAACGCCGCAACCGACCTTTGTTCATGATAGACATTGCCGTTCCCCGGGATCTCGACCCTGAATTAAACAATCTGGACAATGTCTATTTGTATGATGTTGACGACCTTACCCATGTCGTTGAAAGCAACAAATCTGAACGGGTACAGGAAGCAACCAAGGCGGAGAGAATTGTTGTTGAAGAAACACTGAAGTTCCTCCAGTGGCTGGACAACATGGAACTTACCCCGACAATTACAGCAATGCGACAGAAAGCTGATACAATTGCCAGGACAGAACTTGCAAAAACACTCTCACACATTGAGCTCCCCGCCAAAGATAAAAAATCCATTGAAAAAATGGCCTGCGCCATTGTCAACAAACTTCTCCACGACCCCATTCTGCACCTCAAAGACAGTTGCCGGCCTGATGAAAAACAGAAGAAAATAGCCCATGCCCGGAGACTTTTCTCCCTGGACAACGACAACCAGATCCTTCAAAACAGCAGTGAGGAAAACAGAGGAAACAACATCACCCCTGCCGGCAGAAAATGTTACGATTCAGAAGAGTAGTGTTTTCACTGACAACGCGTTATACAGGACCTTCAGACAAATACCCAGAAACCGAATCACGAAGATTTGTCAGAGATACTTGACAATTAATTTTGTGCTGGTAATATAGCTGATTGTATTTTTTCTGACAGACTGAGCAGAAGCTGGACGTTCCCCGGCCGGGAACAGAAAATGTGGTGACCAGCACTGCTTTTTTCATACATACCAAGCCCGCAAAGAGCGGGAAAGCAACTTCGAGGTAACAGCACATGAGTAAAAGAACTTTTCAGCCAAGCAATATTAAACGCAGCCGCAAACACGGTTTTCGTGCCAGGATGAAAACAAAAGCCGGAAGGGCAATCATCAATAGTCGTCGAGCCAAGGGCCGCAAAAAGCTTTCAGCTTAACAGGCAACGGGCTCTCTAAGGCCGTGCAGAATGCGACAGGCAGATTTTCATTACCCAAATCAGGCCTTTTAACCAGGCCGGACGAGTATCAGCAGGTTTATAAAAAAGGGAAGAGGCTTCGTGGAGACAGGTTCAGCATAATCTATTATGATAATGGATTAGCCGAGAACAGACTTGGCATCAGTGTACATGGTGCCAAAAAAGCGGTCACGCGAAACAGGATAAAAAGAATTATCAGGGAATTTTATCGCCTGAACAAAAATTTCATCAGTCCTCCTTCAGATATCATTTTTGCTATCCGAAAAGACTTTTCCCCCAACAGCCCCCAGGAACTGCAGCAGGCTGTAAATCTTCTCATCCCTCAACTTGCCTGACACTGAAGCACCGTTACACGGCATATATTCTCGCCGGACACCTGATGCCTTATCTTCCTTCCCCTGCTTTGGCAGAACGAGAGTGGATATTTTGAAGAAACTATTTCTTTTTTCTATACGAATATACCAGGTGGCACTGTCACCTCTATTCCCCAGATCCTGCCGTTTTACGCCAACATGTTCCCAATATGCCATTGAAGCTATCTCGGAATATGGCCCAGGCCGCGGTCTGTATCTTGCGATCCGCCGGATATTAAGGTGCCATCCCTTTAACCCCGGCGGATATGATCCTGTCAAGAACAGGCCCGTAAACAAATTGAATCCAAATGCTTTTTAGTCTAGAGCCCCGGCGCAAGCAATAGTCTTGCGTGTCCTATAATGGAATATAAGGAAAATTCATCATGGATACCCAGCGAGTTTTTTTAGCTGTCATATTGTCTCTCGTCATCTTACTTGGCTACCAGTTTCTTTTTGTCCCCCCTCAGCCGGTTAACGCCCCTCCGGCCGCAACCTCCACGGGACCGGCTCCAGAGACAACTGCAAACCCGCTGGATCCATACATACCGACATCTCCCCTGAATACTGCGCCGAATATCCCTTCCGCTGCCTTTCAGCACCAGGGAAAAGATATCACCGTTGAAACACCTTTATATACTGCTGTTATCTCCAGTGCAGGCGGCGGCTTCAAAAGCTTCAAGCTGAAAAACTATAAAGAATTTATGGGTGAAGGGTCCGACAATAAAGAACTCGTCACAACAACACTGCCAAGGGAACTGCCTCTCTATTTTTCCTGGAACACCGAACCTGTCGACGCTGTTGTTCCTGCCTATACCGCCGACAAAGAAAAAATCGAGGTTGAAAGCGGCGACAACTTTCTGGCGCTGAACACGACTCTTCCTTCAGGCATAGAAATAACAAGAACCATGACGTTCAATGCGGATGAATACCAGATCCAGCTTCACGTCAACATAGAAAACACCTCTGAACATCAGGTCCAGGGGGCTCCCTATTTATCGGCAACCAATAGCCCCTTTGGCCAGAGCAAAAAAAATCAGTTCCTTTTTCAGGGACCGGCCCTGTTTCAAAATGGAGTTCTTGAAGAAATCAAACCGGACAGCTTAAGAAAAGACGGCCCCCAGGTCCGTACTGGCCAGATCGACTGGGTCGCATTTGAAGATACCTACTTCATGGCCGGAATCATGCCGGCAAATTCCAGCCAGCAGACAGTTCATCTTGCATCAGCGGATGGAATTAAAGTAAGTACCGTCCTAACCAGTAGTCCTGTGATTATCCCCCCCGGCAACCAGAAACAATTTGAATATACCCTCTTTTTTGGCCCCAAAAAGCTAAGCACACTTCAGGAAGTCGGCAGCAACCTTGATAAAATTGTCAACTTCGGCTGGTTTGACATTTTAGCAAAACCCATGCTGTACCTCCTGAACTTCCTGTTTGGCTATGTTCATAATTATGGCTGGGCGATTATTCTTGTTACTATTGTCATCAAGCTCCTCTTCTGGCCCATTGCCCATAAGGGAATGAAATCCATGAAGACCATGCAGAAAATACAGCCGAAGATGGCAAAACTGCGGGAAAAATATGGAGACAATAAAGAGGCCCTTAACCGTGAGATGATCCAGCTGTATAAAACCTACAAGGTAAACCCTGTAGGCGGCTGCCTGCCCATGCTCCTTCAGATCCCTGTCTTCTTTGCCCTGTACAAGGTGCTGCTGCAGACAATAGAGCTTCGCCACGCCCCCTTTATGCTGTGGATTACCGACCTGTCTGCCCCGGATCGTCTTGGAATCGGCATAAACATTCCCTATCTCGAAGGCATTCCGATACTGACCCTCCTGATGGGGGGGTCCATGTATCTGCAGCAGAAAATGACTCCAACCACCGGAGACCCGATGCAGGCTAAAATCATGAAGTTCCTGCCATTGATTTTCATTTTCATGTTTCTCAATTTCGCCTCTGGCCTTGTACTGTACTGGTTTATCAACAACGTATTATCCATTGCCCAGCAATATGCGATTAACAAATCAGATTAACCCATTTCTGCCTTAAGACTTCTGAGACAATTCAAATTTCAGCTGTGTAAGATCGTGCTTAACTGGAGAACCATATGACGGCAAAAATGGAATTCAAGGGAAAAGATATAGACGAGGCTATCAATAAAGCCTGCGCCAGATATTCTGTTACCCGTGAAAAATTGAACATCGAGATTGTATCCACCGGTTCCACCGGAATTTTTGGCCTTTGCAAAAAAAAGGCAATAATCCAGGCCACTATAAAAGAACAATCCCCCAGTACGCCCAAAAAAAATCAGAAACAACAGCGCCCTGCGCAGACCGGAAAAAAGGCTCAACCCCCCCGTGCAAACACAAAAAAAAGCGGCCCGGAAACAGACAACAGAGAAATAAAACC
>JACNJZ010000192.1 GCA_014382295.1 Candidatus Desulfobia pelagia
TTGATTCGACACCAAACAACTTGTCTCTTGTCATGTCCATTTGCAATTGTTTTCGCTACAGGTACTCATTAACCGGATGAACCATTAATTTTTGAAAAAAGTTATGCCCCAATAAAATCAACCGGGCTCACAAGATTCAACTTGAGAGATTATAATGAAGGTCACAAAGAAAAAGCTTGAATTGGCTGTCACCGAAGAGATCATTTCTCAAGACCAAGCAGACAAACTTTTCACATTCTTTAAAGCACTACCATCCACTGGACCAAGTTTCGACTTTACTCATGTTCTCTACTACATGGGCGGATTGATAGCCATTGGAGCTATGACTCTTTTTATGAATTTAGGGTGGGAAAGTTTTGGTGGTTGGGGCATCTTTTTTATTTCATTAGCCTATGCTGGAGTTGGTTTCAAGCTAGCCAATACGTTTCAAGTAAAAGGACATGCTATACCTGCTGGTATTTGCGCCACTTTTGTCGTAGCTCTAACGCCTTTGGCAATATACGGTATTCAGCAAGCAATGGGTTGGTGGCCAGATGATACTGTATATCGTGAATACCACCGCTATATTAAGTGGCATTGGATTTTCTTAGAATTTGGAACTTTGGCTGTTGGTGTAATCATTGCTTGGCTTTACCGCTACCCATTTCTACAAATGCCAATTGCTGTGACACTTTGGTACATGTCGATGGACATTGCCGCGATGATCGCTGGTGGAAGGCCCGACTTTGAACTTCGAGCCCTGGTTTCAATGTACTTTGGCCTGGCAATGACTCTATTTGCTTTCTGGGTAGATATTCGTTCGTCAAAATCAGGTGATTATGCGTTTTGGCTGTATTTGTTTGGTGTCATAGCCTTTTGGGGCGGCATGACGTCCCAACACTCAGATAGTGAACTTTCAAAGTTTATTTACTGTTGTGTCAACTTACTTCTTGTTGGTGTTGGTGTTGTAATTGTTCGTCGGGTATTTGTAATTTTTGGAGCCATAGGATGCTCTATTTATTTGGGGCATCTTGCAAATGAAGTATTTAAAGACAGTTGGCTATTCCCAATTGCATTAACAGCTATTGGCCTAGGAATCATATATTTAGGCCTGCTTTGGCAAAAAAATGAAGAACGCATTACTCACCAAGTGAGGAGTTATCTCCCTCTACCACTCAGAGAGTTGCTGGAAGAAAGAACAGTGTGAAAAGCCTCCTTGACCTGCTGGAGAGTCCAGGACGCAGTCGGATGTTGCGTGAGGTTGAAGTGAACAACTTGCCGTCTATCATGGCTCAGGATCACCAAAACATATAATACCTTGAAATTGAAAGTAGGAACCGTTAAGAAATCCATGGAGCAAACCGTGGAAAGATGATTGCGTAAAAAGACTTTCCATGGTTGGCCTGTCCCTTTTGAACTTCGGTCAGGTATCAGATTTGAAACGGTCCGTTCAGATACCTCAAAGCCTAGTTTCAGTAGTTCTCCATGGATTCTTGGTGCTCCCCACAGCGGATTTTCTTCTGCCATTTTAATAACCAATAATTTGATTTCAGGATCTATTTTGGGACGGCCACCTTTTGTTGATCTTGATTTATACCTCCAGAATATCTTGAATCCCTGTCGGTGCCAGCGAATAACAGTCTCCGGTTTGACGACTATCAAGCATTTCCACCAATCTCTCCAGAAATTGGATAGTAATACCCAGAATATACGATCTCTTTTTCGGAGTCTCGGGCGATGTTTCTACCTTTTGAAAATTGCTAATTGTTGACGTAGGGCGATATTTTCTACGAGTAGCCGTGTGATAAGGTTAAAGCTGGAAATAAGTGATAGAAATTTAGTCATTTGTGAATTGAAGGCGGTTTGAGTTGAATGCAATGTGTTAACTCTGAAGCTTGATGAAAAAGGGTGTCTGTTAAATGTTCTTTTCGAAAAGTAGCATGCCGTGAACATGTTGAGTTTTTTCAAATGTTCGTATATTTTTAGGCCTTTTGCCGGCAGCGCCTGTATGAACACCAAGCAGCATGAAACTAGATTTTTTGAAGGGACACAAGGGAATGAAGATGGAGTACGGCGAAATAATTATTTACGAAGCAGATAATAACAAAGTCGAGGTGCGACTTGATCGTGAAACTGTTTGGCTTACCCAAAGACAGATGTCCGAGTTATTTGATACCTCCACTGATAATATCAGCCTACATTTGAAAAATATTTATGCAGTGGAAGAGCTAGAGAAAAAATCAACTACCGAGGATTTCTCGTCAGTTCAAAAGGAGGGTAAACGCCAAGTACGAAGAACCTTAACGCATTTTAATTTGGATGCAATCATTTCGGTGGGTTATAGAGTAAATTCAAAACGAGGCGTGCGTTTTCGACAGTGGGCGACAAGTGTCCTGAGGCAGCACTTGGTTAAGGGCTATACAGTAAATGAAAAACGTCTGGCAGAGAAAGGTCTCTCTGAGATGGAACAGACAATTGCACTCCTTGCTAAGACGCTGGTAAGGCATGAAACTCTCAGCGATGAGGGGAAAGCCGTGCTGGAAGTGGTCAGCAGATATGCAAAAACTTGGTCGTTGTTGCTGAAGTATGATGAGCAACGCCTGGAACTGCCAAAGCACCGTCATCCAACAGAAAAATCCCTTGCTTATGGAGAGGCAATAGAGGCAATTACTGCGCTCAAGGCTGAATTAATGGGGCGTGGAGAGGCAAGCGATCTTTTTGGGCAGGAGCGGTCACAACATCTACAGGGAATTCTGGGTAATCTTGAACAGACATTCGGTGGCAAGGAGCTCTACCCAACTATTGAAGAAAAGGCAGCCCATCTTCTTTACTTTGTCATTAAGGACCATCCTTTCAGCGACGGCAACAAGCGGATCGGCTCTTTTCTTTTTCTCATTTTTCTCAGAGAGAACAATTTGCTGGATCAATCCGGCATCAACGATAATGCTCTGGTGGCCCTGGCCTTATTGATTGCCGAGAGCGATCCAAAACAGAAAGATTTGATAATCAGATTGATTATAAATTTGCTTACAAGTGGACAACAATGATCGATGAGCGCATTTGTGGGAGAACAGGACCGGAAAAATTTCTCTGGTCGTCCTCTGGTCTTTTGGGGAAGTATTGAACAGCGCCGCCAAAACCCCTTTCAAACGACCGAAGCGGGAACTAACCCATTGTTTGCATGAGGTTGTTGTAACTAACTGTATATACATAACAAGTGAGGACTCTCTCATGAAATCGATTTGAGATGAGCTGTGAGGCCTACCGGTAACCTAATGATTTTACAGGATTTATTGTGCCTATTGTTAAGACGTTGCATAGGACTGAAAATCCGTGTGTCCCTGGTTCGATTCCTGGTCTCGGCACCAACAAATTCAAGCGCTTAGCTCCTTAGTGGGTTAAGCGCTTTTTTTTCGTTTGGGGTGTATAGTTGTGTGGGAAGAGTGTTGATTAAGTCATTATGAAAACTGGGATCAGAGAAATAATCCATTTGGATATGGATGCTTTTTATGCTTCGGTGGAGGTTCTGGACTATCCGGAACTTGCAGGGAAGCCGGTTATTGTCGGTGGGAGGTCGGACAGGAGCGTGGTGTGTGCAGCTTCCTATGAGGCCAGACGGTATGGGGTGCATTCAGCCTTGGCAATTGTTGTTGCCCGCAGGCGTTGTCCCATGGGGATTTTCCGGCCAGTCCGAATGGCAAGGTATCAGGAGGTGTCCTGCCGAATTATGGATATTTTCAGGGAATATACACCGCAGGTAGAGCAGATATCGGTGGATGAGGCTTTCCTTGATGTTTCCGGATGTGGTCGCCTTTTTGGTTCGGCTGTGAAAATTGCTGAAATAATTCGCAAGCGTGTGAAAGATGAGATCGGTTTGACGGTTTCAGCCGGAGTGGCAGCCACAAAGCTTGTGGCTAAGATTGCTTCTGATCAGCAAAAGCCGGATGGGCTTACGGTTGTTCCGCCCGGCAAAGAGGCTGAATTTCTTGCGCCTTTACCCATTCAGCGTCTTTGGGGGGTTGGCAGGAAAACTCTGCCGGCTTTGGATCTGCTTGGGGTGAAAACCATCGGCGACCTGACCCGTTTCCCTCTTGATTTTCTGGAGAGGAAGTTCGGGAAGCAGGGAAGGCATATGTATTATTGTGGCATGGGCGTTGACGATCGCGATGTGGAGAGTGTCCAGTTTGCTAAGTCTATCGGTAATGAGGAGACTTTTGACTCGGACATGACAGATCTGGAGGCGATAAAAAAAGAGCTGCTGCATCTTGCGACCAAGGTAGGTGAAAGACTGCGAAGAAAGAGGGTTCTCGGTCGGACGATTACCTTGAAGGTGAAGTATCTTGATTTCAAGGTGGTAAGCCGATCAGTAACGCTGCCTCAGGTGACTGACGATTCCCGGCAGCTTTATAGGGTGGCTGTCGGGCTTTTGGTGAAAACCCTTGCCGGGGAAAAACCGGTACGGCTTGTTGGTGTATCTGTTTCCGGCCTGGAGGGAGAGTCATCTCCTCGGCAGCTCAATTTGTTTTGCGGGCACAATAAAACCCGTAAAGATTTAAATAATGCCATTGATGCAATAAATTCGCGTTATGGGGCTCAGGTTATAAAGCCGGCTCTTCTCACTGAAAAAGAATAAAGACAACCTTGATGGCGTCGTAAAAAGTCCGATCTACTGCATTGTAGCAATTTTTCAGGCACTCGGCATACCACATGTATGGCCTTGCACATGAAAAATTGCTACGCCTTGCATATCAATCTTTTTACTTAGCCATCCCGAGACTTTTTACGAAATTGTCAACCTTAAAGGCATGATTTTTTATTTAGAGCGTTATGTTGACAGTGTTGATAAAAAAGAGTGCAAAATAATAATTTTGGTGTATAGAGAAGGATTAATTTATGAAGGTTGATGGGTTCCGGGTTTGATGTAATTTGTATAGGCGTTGCGTGGCTGTAATTTTTTCACCTGACATCGTCTATTTTAACCGTGTGTCCCTGGTGTGATTCCTGGTCTCGGTATATTTTGAAGTTCAAAGGGACTGTGTCTAGAACGCAGTCCCTTTTCTATTTACTTGATTCCGGCAATATTTGAGCGCATACCCATTTTTCCGGGAAAGATAAATCAGGCAGGTGCAACGTGTGTCAGTATCATGTTGCGAAGCCTTAATAAGCGGCTTGCAGTGTTTTGCGAGTCATATTCAGTGAGAGGATGTTATGCTGGAAGTCAAACAATGCACATTGTACAGCGGCGGTTTGAAGGGGGCAGAAAGTGCTTTTGGTGAAGCTGCAGAAAAATGGGGTGCCACCGAAGTTACTTTTACTTTTGAGGGAAATGTTATTGCCCGAGAGAAAAACATGACTGTGCTGTCGGATGAAGAACTCGTTCGCGGGGATATCAGCATGGAGCTTGCCTCAAAAATGATGCACAGGACCTATTACGAGAAAACAAAAATCCGAAAGGTACTGCAGACTATTTTTCACATGGTCAATAAAGGGCATCAGGTTTTTGCTGTCGGTACCATTCTGGAAGATAACACTGTAAAGGGCGGTACCGGCTGGGCTGTTGAGTTGGCTCGGCTGTTTAATCGTCCGGTAAGTGTATTCGATCAGGAGAAGAACTTGTGGTTCAGCTGGAAAGACGGCAGCTGGCAGAAAGATTCTCCTAAGATTGAACATAAGACTTTTGTTGGTTCTGGTACACGGTATCTGACCGATGAAGGAAAACAGGCCATTGAGAAGCTTTTTAACGATTCGTTCGGCCAGGCGTAATGTTGATCCGGACACATCGGGCGAAGCTGTAAAATATTTATCTGTTTGAGGAAATAGAAATGCAAAGAGATTTGGAAAAAGTTCGTAATATTGGAATCAGTGCTCATATTGATTCCGGGAAGACGACACTTACAGAGCGTATTCTTTTTTATACGCAGCGTATCCATGCCATTCATGAAGTTCGCGGTAAAGACGGTGTTGGCGCAACAATGGATTCCATGGAACTGGAAAAGGAACGTGGTATTACCATTCAGTCAGCCGCGACATACTGTAACTGGAAAGGTTATGATGTCAATATTATTGACACTCCTGGCCATGTGGACTTTACAATTGAAGTAGAGCGTGCCCTCCGTGTACTTGATGGAGCGGTACTTATTCTCTGTTCTGTTGGAGGTGTCCAGTCCCAGAGTATTACGGTTAATCGTCAGATGAGCCGGTACAAAGTGCCCCGTGTCGTTTTTATTAATAAATGCGACAGGACAGGCGCGAATCCTTATCGGGTGGCGAATCAGGTTCGTGACAAGCTGGGCCTCAATGCCATTATGATGCAGGTTCCCATCGGACTCGAAGGTGATCTGCAGGGCGTTGTTGATCTCGTTAAGATGAAGGCAATTTATTTTGATGGTGACAATGGTGAAATTATCCGTGAAGCGGATATTCCGGATAATCTTCGCGATGAATCAGAGGAAAAACGGGAAGCGATGCTTGATGCAGCATCCATGTTTTCCGATGAGCTGATGGAGGCGGTACTCGAGGGTGAGCCCACCGAGGAAATGATATACGATGCGGTCCGTAAGGGAACACTGGCCCTTGAAATGGCTCCTGTTTTTATTGGCTCTGCCTATAAGAATAAGGGTGTTCAACTGCTTCTCGATGCAATTATGGCGTATATGCCTACCCCAATGGATATTGAAAATATTGCCCTTGATCTTGATAATGAAGAGAAGGAAATGATTCTTTCTTCTAATCCTGACGCTCCTCTTGTTAGCCTGGCATTCAAACTTGAAGATGGTCGTTATGGTCAGCTGACCTATATTCGGACCTATCAAGGCACCATGAAGAAGGGTGATACCATAGTAAATTCCCGTACCGGCAAGAAAGTAAAGATTGGTCGCCTTGTACGTATGCATTCTGATGACATGGAGGAAATCGATGTAGCGGGGGCCGGTGATATTATTGCCCTTTTCGGTGTTGACTGTGCTTCCGGTGATACCTTCACATCAAATGATATTAACTATTCCATGAGCTCCATGCATGTGCCAAATCCTGTTATTTCTCTAGCTATTATGCCAATAGATAACAAGGCCCAGGTCAATATGTCGAAGGCGCTTAACCGTTTCACCAAGGAAGACCCTACCTTCAAAAATTATGTTGACCATGAAACCGGTGAGACTATTATTTCCGGTATGGGCGAGCTGCACCTGGAAGTATATATTGAAAGGATGAAGCGGGAATACAATGCCGAGGTGGAAGTTGGAGCGCCCCAGGTTGCTTATCGTGAAACGATTACTCAGCAGGCTGATTTTAATTATACCCATAAGAAGCAGACAGGTGGCTCAGGTCAGTTCGGTCGGGTTGCCGGGTATATGGAACCTCTGGAAGAAGGTGAGTTCGAATTTGTTGATAAGATTGTAGGTGGTTCTATTCCTCGCGAATTTATTTCCTCCTGTGAAAAGGGGTTCAATAAAAGCATGGCAAAAGGCTCCCTGGCAGAATTTCCGATTAACGGTGTTCGTGTGGTAATCAATGATGGTGCCGCCCATAATGTTGATTCCTCTGATGTTGCCTTCCAGCTTGCTTCAGTAGGCGCTTTCAAGGAAGGGTACCAGAAAGCGAAACCAGTGCTGCTCGAGCCAATCATGAAGGTAGTCGTGGAAGGACCCACAGAATTTCAAGGTTCAGTTATGGGCAGTCTCAATCAGCGTCGCGGTATGATTGTTGGTACTTTGGAGGAAGGTGAGTATACTGTCGTCGAATCTGAGGTGCCGTTGTCAGAGATGTTCGGCTATTCCACGATCCTTCGTTCTCTGACCCAGGGGAAAGCAGAGTTCACCATGGAATTTGCTGATTATAAGCAGGTTCCAAAGAGTGTAGCTGAAGAGATCGTCGAAGAATTTCGCAAGACAAAGAAAGAGCAGGAGAAATAGGGATGATAAAAGAGGATCTGATAAAGAAAAATCCGCTGCGAATTATAAGCCCGGCTGAAGGAACCAATGGAACACCAAAACTCGGGCTGGTTATGGCCAGGGCCGGATTAGGGAAAACAGCTATTCTGGTACAGATTGCCCTGGACAGCATGCTTCGCGGTAATAAGGTACTTCATGTAAGCATTGGCCAGTCGTTGGACAAAACAAGATTATGGTATGATGATATTTTCAGTGATATTGCCGCTTCTGTGAAGCTGGAAAATGCTGGTGAAGTTGAAGATGACATCATGCGTCAGCGTATGATCATGACCTTTAACGAGAACACTTTTTCTGTGGCCAAGCTGAAGGAAAGATTGCAGGATCTGATTGATCAGGACATATTCAAACCGAATTGTCTGCTTGTTGACGGCTTTGATTGTTCAGGGTCCCCTGAGCAGCCACTGGCCGAGATGCGTGAACTTATGGATTCGCTGAATCTCAATATCTGGTTTTCGGCTGTCTGTCATCGTAATGATGACAGGGTCAGTGATTCCGGCGTGCCGGCTCCGTGCCATACAACGGAGAATCTCTTCGACACGATTATCCTTCTGCAGCCAATGGGCGAGGGAAAAAGCATCGCTCTCAACATTGTTAAGGATGATGGCGGCAAGTCCCAGGGAGGCAAGAGCCTGACTCTGGACCCTGCTACCTTGATGATTATCGAAGCGTAATAAATAAAAACCACAGAGCACACAGAGATCACAGAGTTTTCTTTTCTCTCTGTGCGCTCTGTGATCTCTGTGGTAATTTGTGTTATGCGGTTTCGTCCCTGTATTGATCTCCATAACGGCTGTGTCAAGCAGATCGTTGGCTCTACCCTTTCAGATGTCTCTTCTGAGTCTCTCACCACCAATTTCTCTTCATCACACTCTTCTTCGTATTATGCCAGTATGTACAGGCAGGATGACCTTACCGGCGGGCATATCATTATGCTCGGACCCGGAAATACGGGAGCTGCTGAAGACGCCCTTGCCGCCTGGCCTGGTGGACTGCAGGTCGGTGGGGGAATTACTACGGAGAATGCTTCATCCTGGATGCAAAAAGGTGCAGCGGCGGTAATAGTCACCTCGTATGTTTTTAAGGATGGAGAGATTCACCAGGAGCGTCTTCGCGAGGTTGTCGAGGCAGTGGGCCGGGAAAATCTTGTGCTGGATCTGAGCTGCCGCAAAAAAGGTTCTGAGTATTATATTGTCACTGATCGCTGGCAGAAATTTACCAATGTGACCGTAACAAAAGAGTCGCTGGACTTTTTTGCAGGGTTCTGTGCGGAATTTCTTATTCACGCCGTGGATGTGGAAGGGAAATGCGCTGGTATTGAAGCGGAACTTGCAGAAAAACTTGGTTCCTGGGTGACAATCCCGACAACATATGCCGGCGGCGTGCGAAGTCTTGCCGATATGGAAACCCTCAATGTGCTTGGCAAGGGACGGCTTGATGCCACTATAGGTTCTGCTCTTGATATATTCGGCGGTTCAGGTATTACTTATAAGGAGGCAGTAGCCTTTCATAACCAACACAAGAACACCCCGTGAAAAAGAAAAGCTCCCACCCTGAAGAAACAAAGCCTCATCCCGCAGCCCAGAGCCATGGACTCCAGACAATTCAGGTCAAAGTCCGGGAAGATTTGTATCGGGCTTTCCAGCGCTGTAACTGGATTGTCATTCACGAAACAGGCCGTACCCAGCTTGATATCATGAATGAAATGGTGGAGGATTTTCTGGTCAAGCATGGCTGCTGATATCCGATTGTTTCTTTTTGGTATATTTCCTTGAAAGAAAATCTTTGCCATTACCTCCCTTCATTGTAATAATGGGCCGACATGGTTTTCGTTAATAGTCTAAGGTCCTTATGCAAAAAATAATATATTTTTTATTTATAGTGATGGTGTCATTCGTGACATTGTCCGATTCCGCCACAGTTTTCGCCTTTTCTGGTAAAATTCCTGTTTTCGTCAGTATTGCACCCCAGGCCTTTCTGGTAAAACAGATAGGCGGTGAGCACGTTGATGTCCGGACGCTGATTGGGCCGGGACAGGAGCCCCATGTTTTTGCACCTACTCCCCGACAGGTTGTCTCCCTTGGTGAGGTCCGTATCTTCTTCAAAATTGGGATGAGCTTTGAAGAGGCTTTATTGTCAAAGATTGCCAGCGGTCATGCAGCCCTGCAGATTGTCGACATGACAGAAGGTGTTGTTGGCAGGATGATGACCGGCGATCAGCACCATGATCATGGTGAGAATATGAACAGCCGGGATCCTCATGTCTGGCTGGGTGTTCCCCAGTTAAGGCAGATGGCTGCTACTATAAAACGTGTCCTTGCAACAGCCGATCCAGAGAACATCAGCTACTATAATCAGCGGCTGCAGGTATTTCTTGGCGCTCTTCAGTCTGTTCATCAGCAGGCAGCAAAGAAACTGGCGCCGTTCAAGGGAGAGAAACTCTATGTTTTTCACCCGTCCTTTGGCTATTTTGCCGATACCTATGGTCTTGTCCAGGAGCCTGTTGAGGTTGAAGGGAAAAGTCCGTCTCCTAGGCAGCTTGCAGCCCTGATTGGCCAGGCACGAAAGGAAGGGGTAAGGGTTATTTTTGTCCAGCCGCAGTTCGATCCGAAAAGTGCGGTTACTGTAGCCCGGGCAATTGGCGGTGCAGTGGTGTCCATGGACCCGTTGGCGGAAGATATTTTGAAGAACCTTGAAGAGATGGCCGACAAGACAGCAGATGGATTGGCTAAAAAATAACTTTATTATTTCATGATGTTATTCATGTTTAAAAGGAGAGCCAGGTGGCAGATCAGGTTATAGAATTTGATAATGTTTCTTTTGCCTATGGTGCTGTTCCTGTTTTATCCAATGTTTCTTTTTCCATTGAGAGAAATCATTCTGTATGTATTGTCGGGCCTAATGGTGGTGGTAAATCCACACTGATCAAACTTATTCTCGGTTTGCTCGAACCTGATGAGGGAAAGGTGACGATACTTGGCGGTGATCCTGATGATGGTCGGTCTCAGATAGGGTACATGCCGCAATACATTCGATATGATCAAAGCTTTCCGGTCAGCGTCATGGATGTGGCTCTGATGGGCCGTATCGGAAAAAGCGCCAAGATTTTTTATTCCCAAAAAGATAAAAATGCCACTATGGCTGCCCTTGAGGGAATGGGGGTTGCAGATCTGGCGAATCGTCCTTTTAATGATCTTTCCGGTGGTCAGCGTCAGAGGGTGTTGATCGCCCGGGCAATGGCCTGTGACCCTGAACTGCTTCTCCTTGATGAACCCACTGCCAATGTTGATCCGGCTGTGGAGTCACAGCTGCATCACATTTTAAAAGAGCTTACAGAGCGAATTACGGTCATTACGGTTTCCCACGATCTTGGATTCGTCTCCCGTCTGGTGGACAGGGTCATATGCGTGAATCGCTATGTCCGTATTCACCCGACCAGTGATATCACCGGAGAGGTGATACAGGATATTTACGGAGGTGATATCAAGATGGTCAGGCATGATCACTGCTGTTCAGAGGAGGGGCACAGTCATGATCGAATTTTTTAATGCCCTTCAGGATCCGAATATCCCGTTTCTTCGCCAGGCTTTGATCGCAGGGCTGCTTGCTTCTTTCGCTTTTGGGATTATCGGCTCCTATGTCGTGGTGAAGCGCATTACCTATATTGCTGGAGCCATTTCCCATTGTGTGCTTGGGGGGATTGGTGCAGCGCTCTATCTGCAGTATCATGCCGGTCTGGCTTGGCTGACACCATTAATCGGTGCAATTTTTGCGGCATTGCTGGCTGCTCTGGTTATTGGCCTGGTGAGTATCTATTCAAAGGAGAGGGAGGATTCCGTTATTGGAGCTCTCTGGGTTGTAGGAATGGCAACGGGAATTATGTTGATTGCCAAAACACCAGGTTATGTGGATCCGATGAGTTATCTTTTCGGGAATATCCTGATGATAACCAGCCAGGATCTGTGGATTATCACCGCCCTCGATGTGATTGTCATCAGTCTTGGTATTCTATTTTACAACAGGATGCTGGCTCTCTGTTTTGATGAGGAGTTTGCCCGTCTCCGCGGGATAAATACCCGCCTCTATTACCTGCTTCTGCTCTGTCTCACCGCTCTCACCATTGTTCTTATGGTACGCATTGTCGGGATCGTCATGGTGATTGCCCTGTTTACCCTGCCGGCAGCGACAGCAGGAAATATCGGTGGCCGGCTATGGCAGATGATGGCAATTGCAACACTGCTCAGCATGTTCTGTGTAACCGGCGGGCTTGCTGTGAGCTATCAGGCTGATCTGCCGACAGGAGCCACGATTGTGCTTCTTGCCGGAGTGCTGTATCTGCTGGTTGTTGTCGGAGCGGGATTGAAGAAGAAAATGACCAAAATTTGAAGTGCGCTAAAGTGCCTGAAGTTAAGGTTTGCCACGAAATTCACGAAGATGGGATTATGCTGAAGTAGGAAGAAATTTTTTAATCTTTTCTTCGTGAGTTTCGTGTCCTTCGTGGTTATTTTTTCTTCGCTTTTTCGATGAGTTCCAGCAGCGAAAGCATTCTCTGCTTTGGCGGTTCAAAAATTTTTATCTTTTCTTCTGTCGAGTAGTTCTCTTCAATAAACTCCTGGATCGGCATCACTTCAAACCAGCAGTCAAGTATCCTCCCGCAGGGAAGACCTTCCTTCATGGTTCGGCAATACTGAAAAGATAGGACATGGCCAAGCATCCTGCAGTAGTTTTCTCTTGTGTCGTGTGTATCAATCATGGTGTGGTTATATATCACAAAGGCTCAGAGTGCACAGAGAAAGAAAAAGACTTTGTGTCTTCTGTGGTGAAATTCGATCATGCCACAAAAAAAGGCAGGACCAAATTGACCCTGCCTTGTGATTCCAGAATTAGGGAAATGGGTTATTTCTTTCTTTTCCGACGGCCATACCCGAAGAGGCCAACAAGGCCGGTGCCAAAGAGCAGCATGCTTGCTGGTTCAGGAACAGCGGAACTAGCTGTTGTTTTAGGAGAGTTGGGGTCCTTGACATCAACGCCATTGGGATTATCGGCCACGGAAAATAGCCAGTCGTTTGGTCCTAGACCGGTATAATTAATTGTTCCGGAACGGAAATAAAATTCACCTGGGGCAAATGCGTCAGGGGCAGGGCCCCAACCAGCTGATAAAACATTTCCCAGGTTAACACCAAAATACTGTACCCCTGCTGCAGGAAGTTGGTCTTTGTATGCGTCAATCGTTTTTTTGCCTGGAAGAGTTACTGCCTCAAAATCTGTCCCTCCAAAAGAGAATGAAAGTCCGTTGGCCGAGTTTGTTAGTAGCCAAACATGGGAAGCTTTTTCAGCTGAAGACATAGCACTGTTGTCCCCATACCAGATAGTAATGCCAGTAGGGCCGTCTATAGGAAGCGCATAATGACCCAGGTGTTCTTCATAGGCCCCAACAATAGGGCTCGGATATACCCCGAGACTTGGCACTGCATTGGCAATTGCAGGAATACTTAGGGTGATTGCACCCGCAATCAAGGCGCGTTTCAAAGATTTTAAAGTGAACATAAATTCTACCTCCCTTTTCATTTGGTTACTTTCGTTTTTCCTCATTAAACGTATAATTACCTAAAAAGATGCATTTTTTATGCCTATCATGTCAGGAGGGCGAATTGTCCTTTGTTTTTTTTGTTTTAATCTAACATATTAGTAGGTTAGGTTGTTGGCCTGGGGAAAATGAAAATGAAGGCGGGTGGTTGTGTTTCCGAGAAAAAGATAAAATGGTTCATTTTTTCGGAATATTGGAATTGATGAACATTGTATGCATTCAACTTATTCCATACTGTAAATGATATCCATGGCTATTTGGTGCTTTGTCAGTTGAACAGGTTGGTTTGTAGATGTCATATCTGTTCTGATTTTTTATGATGCCATCGCCACCAGTATAAATAAAATACAGCTATAATCATCAGAAAATCCCGGATAAGCGCTGATAGTAGACCGCTATGTATAGGTTTGTCAGGATCATCAATTATGAAACAGCCACAATCAACATCCAGCCCTATGGCAATGCCATAAAGCAGAATTCCTATAAAGAAGAAGAGTTGACCGGCCAGTAAGGAAAGGAATACCGGCAAGTCGAATAGCAGGCCGATTCCTGTGATAACTTCAAGGACGGCGAGGAAAAAGGCAGCAGGTTGAAGCCATGATATGGGGATAGGAATAGGGGAATCGAGAATGTAGAGTTCTATAATCATGACAAAGATGTCGAGGTGCACCAGTTTGGATATTCCCGCCAGAATAAAAATACCACTCATGAGTATGCGAACAACATGATATGTCCAGAGTGACGTTGTTATATGGGATATGAATTTGATTCCTTTTGAATCTTGCATGATGGCTCCTGTCATTCTATTATAAGGAAATATCGTCAGAATGATAAAGTAAATTCGCTAGACTGGTGAATAGCTAATTTTATAATAGGAAAGGTGAGGAGGAGACTTTCATGGTTCAGTTGGTAAAGATGGTTTCTGTAACAGTAGTTTTGCTCTTTGTTTTTATTTCAGCAGGGAACTGTATACGATGTGGTAATGCGTATGCCGCTTCCGCTGAAGAAATCAACATTGGTGTTGATGAGGCCCTGCAAGGATTCAAAAAGGAAGTGTGGGGTGGAACCCAGTTCCTTGGCAGGGCAAAAGGGGTCCTTGTTTTTCCCTCCGTTATTAAGGCGGGCTTTGGAATTGGCGGAGAATACGGTGAGGGGGCGCTTCGGGTTGGCGGGGCGACTGTCGCCTATTATAATACCGCGGCGGCATCCATCGGTTTTCAGATGGGCGCCCAGTCAAAAACAGTTGTTCTTGTTTTTATGACGACCAAGGCGCTTAGTAATTTCAGGTAGAGCAAAGGGTGGAAGGCCGGGGTCGATGGGTCGGTAGCCCTTATTAAATGGGGTGTTGGCGAGGACATCAATACCGTCGATATTGCAGACCCGATCGTTGGTTTTGTTTTTGGTAATAAGGGGTTAATGTATAACTTGACGATTGAGGGTTCAAAATTTACCAAAATCGCCCGTTGACAGCTTGTTTCTCCTGCAGTGCCGAGAGTTACTCTGCCTGGAACAGCGGTATATAAAAAGAAGGAAATTGGACAATGACAACCAGATTTATTGGCATAGTGGGTGCGACAGCTTGTTTGCTTATGCTGTTTGTCGCTCTGCTGCAAGCTGAAAAAGGAGATCAGCCTGAGAAAAGTAGCTGTGAAACACTTCTTGTAACAAAATGCGGTACGTGTCACTACCTTACCAGAGTTTGTCAGAAAATTGGCAGGAAGAGTAAAGGTGACTGGCGCCGGAACGTTAAGCGTATGGTGCGTAAAGGGGCGGTTCTTTCCAGAGATGAGCAGAAAGTCCTGGTGGACTGCCTGCATAAAGAGGAAGAAGGTGCCGTAAAGGCCTGTCAGGATTACAGGTAGGCTTGTTTCGTGCCGGTATAGCAGGGGCTTGTTATTCCCCGGCGGCGGGGCCGGGGAATTCAGGTGAAACAATGTAAGAAGGGTATTTTTACAGCCGGGGGTCAATATTCCCCGGACCGCCGCACTCCGGAGCGTAACAGGTAACATTTTTAAAGTCACATTTCTCATTACAGGCGGGGCAAACCTCTGGCGGTGTCTGTGAACATGTTGTTCTTCCGCAGTTGCCGCATTTCCAGTGAACGTCTTGGGCTTGCAGGCCCGGGTTTGTTTGATTCTGTTCAGTCATGGCAGTACCTCCTCGATAAAATTTCATTGTAGTACTGGATACTATAAACATTTTTGAAAAAAGATCAGTTTTTGATAGAAAAGATCTGATCTTTCCTGGAATACTACAGGTGCAAGTGTTTCTTGTGGTACGCCCGGCACGATTCGAACGTGCGACCCTTGGATTCGAAGTCCAATGCTCTATCCAGCTGAGCTACGGGCGCATGTGATGCTTTGAGTATGAGAATGAAAATATCACCAAAGCCTGAAAAGGTCAACAGCAAGAAGATTCGCTTTGCATTTGCAGGATTATTTGTAGACACTCCAGCTTTGAGAGACAGTGTCATACTGGGAAAACATCTCCAGGGTATATTTTTGTCTTCGAATTTTCTCCTGACACTGCATTTTAAATATCAGTATCTTGCCGGAGCTCTTGACGAATTCTATTTCAGGGTCGGAAAGTTCAGAGGTTGCCGCTGAATCAAATTTTTCTTTGAAGATCTGCTGGTAATGCGCGTAGAGATATTTTATTTTTTCCTGAATTTCGAAGAGGAAAGTATTCTCTTCAAGTCTGGTCAGAGCTGATTGTTTTATTGCGGCAAATTTCTTTTCTGCGGCAAAAGGACTTTTGTTAATAAGTGAAACAATACTCTGCAAGGATTTTACAGCTCTGCCATATTCCTCCTGTTGTAAATAGCTGGCGACTCTGTACTCTTCACGTTCGATGGACGCGGAGAGAATTTTTTTTCTGATATCATTCTGGGTGCTGCCAAGGGCACCTGCCCCTAATCGAGCCTGTTCAAGAAACTCCTCTGTTTTGTTGAGGATACTCGTGGATATGTCTCTTTTCGACGTAGGGGTATCTTGCCTCATATTTTTTATCGTTTCAAGTTGCTCCAGGGCATCTTCATAAATGCCGAGGGCCTGCTTCCATTTCCCATGGGCCCGGAGGCTGTTTCCTGTAGCAATCTGGGCAAGAATAAGGCTTCTGGTAAAGAGCTCTTGAACGTCTGGTACTGACATTGGAGAGTTCTCTCCCATGTCTTTTGCTATAGTTACTGCCTTTTCAAAGGCTTTAGACGCCTCTCCCCATTGAGAGGTTTCTGCCAGTTTTTCTCCTTGGGAAAGATGATCAGATAATTCTTTAACGGCCTGCAGTTCCCGGGCTGTGAGATAGACACCGTTTACTAGCATCTTTCCCTGTACGCCCTGTTGGAATTTTTCTGAATTGGCAAGCCGATTGACATTTTGGAGTAATACCTGTTTCTCTGCTTTTTTTAGAAACTTAATGGATCCAAGACGTTTTTGTGATTCCAGTATCAGGCGGTTGGCTTCAGTGAATTGGTTTTCTTTGACTAATGCCTGGATGTCCTGCCAGTTTTGTTCTGTTTTGCTGTGATTTCGGATATCGAGAACAAGGAGGCCGGCGGCTGTGACGAGAACCAGTAAGGTCGTTATTCCGAGCAACTTGAATAGATTGGAACTGCTTTGGGGTATGGATGCCTGGCGCGGAGTTATTGTTGCCTCTGGCTTAGGTCTCTCTCCCTGAAGTTGAGATGTTTCCGCTTCTTTTTCGTTTTCGGTTTCCATGGAAAGTTCCATGTCCTCATCGTCATCAGAGACAGGTTCACTCTCTTTTACCTGGACAGAAAAGTCAATCTTCTCCAGGGGGAGTTTGTCGCTGTTCATGTTCGCCCATTCAAACGCTTCCGTGTTAAAAACATTTTCAGAGCTGTGTTGGGCAAAGCAGATGAGATTGCCAATGTGAACAATAAGGTCTGATAAGGAACGAGATTTTTCCCAGAAATCAACTATGCGTATAGCATCAGGGTCAAAGTCAGGATGAAAAACAGAAGTCAGGGGTCTGCAGCTGGGCGGAAAATGCGGGTAGCCGAAGGGCAGAACAATTTCCACTCGGTGGCAGTCAGCGGGAACGAGTTCACCGGCGTCATTTTTGGTAAGGCCTTTTATGCGATATTCTATCTCATATGATTTAGGAGGTTCGCCTTCGGTGGAAAGAATACTGACGTATGGAGAGTGAGCAAACCTTTCCTGAACCTCTTTATAATCTGCAGTCAATTGATCAGTGCTAACAGCCATGCAATGAAACCTCGTTACTATTGCGTTGTCGAATATTTCTTGTGAATGAATAAGTACAATGAATATTGTATAAAAAATGGCGGGAATTATATAGCAAAATTTATATATGCGCCATATGGGCTCTTTGCGACTGTTTTGGATGGGGTGAAAAGAGGGTGAATTGGGGGGCGGCGGCATGGCCTCCTTATTTTATGCAGTAATACTGCTGTATTGCTTGCGGTGATTGCTGTTATGCGCTTTTTTTGTTAAGAAGAGAGCGAGCAGAAAGAAAGAGTAGAGCGTAGCTAATGATAACCGGAAATTGATTGAATGAGTCCTTTCATCGCAACATTCCAAATTGTTGAGGATAAAAATTGTCCGCTGTATGTGCTGGAGGATAACCTGCAGCTGTCAGACAAGGCTCTGGTGCCTCCTCTCGGTAAACCGGTATGCCTGATTCTTGCCAGGGAAATGACAGAGCTCCTTTTTTCTCTCATGGGCCAGAGCAGCGATTCCCGTGATTACGACAAGTTGTTCAGTTGTTCGGGATGTTCAGGTCTCATTAAGTTTAAAATGACCAGGAGTCTCGAGGGTGGCCAGGAAGAAGATTCGGCAATGCCCCTGATTCTTGGGACAGCACCTGATCTGCCGCCCGATTTGGTAGACGATCTTGAGAATATGGATATTTTCCAAAAGGTCGATAAAAAAAATCTTTCTTCCATATTTTCTTATTTTTCCTATAAGAAATTTGTGCCAGGGGAGGAATTGCTCCGCAAGGGAGAAGAGGGCCAGAATGTAAATATTATCCTGTCGGGAAAGGTTGCTGTTGTTGATGGGGATCTGACTCTTGCCAATCTGGGCAGAGGCGAAATTATCGGAGAGATGAGTCAACTTTCTTCCCAGGTTGTCTGTGCTACCGTCAAAGCCCTTGAAGTAACAGAAGTGCTGAGCATCAGCGGCGATGATTTGAAAACGGTAATGAGTGAGAATCCGTCTCTATACACGTATCTGCTGCAGCTCCTTACTGGCCGGCTGAGCCGAACAAACGCCGCGCGTCTCCAGGAGGTTGCCGCGGCTATGACCGGATCTTTGCGTGAGATGTCCCAGCTGGAGCTTTTCCAGGCGCTCAATATGAACGGCAAGACAGGGGTGTTGACCCTGGAATTTCCGGAGGGCAAGGCAAATGTTTCTTTCCGGGAGGGAGAACTGGTTAATGCCCGGTATGCCGGAAAAGAAAAGGAAGAAGCCATTCACCGCATTATCGCTGAAAAAAATATAGGCCGTTTTCAATTCAGTGCCGGTCTTTCAGGCGAAGAGATGCAGGCGGAAGAGCTTGGTGATTTTATGAAGCTTTTAATGAATGCCCTGCGTAAGATCGATGAGGATAGTCCTGCCGGCGAAGTAAATTAAAGGAACCCTGAATCTTGCCTATAATTGACAGCCGTGGCAGGCCTTTAATGCAGAGAGTGGTTACTTGCCCCAGCCGTTGATATTTGCTGGATCGGAAAGAACCCGGTATGTCCGTTCAGTAATCTCATCAATTTCGGCAATTGTTGTAGATATGGGCAGCCAGAGGTAGACCGTATTTCCCATGGGTCTCAGGATCAGCCCTTCTTTCAGGCTTTCGAGATAGATTTTCCATCCAACCCGTTCTTCAAAAGAGAATTCTTCCTTTGTTTTTTTATCTTTTACCAGCTCAACGGCACAGATCATTCCAAGACAGCGTACATCTCCGACCCAGGGAAGATTATTGAAAGGGGCCATTTTTTTGTGGAGGTATGGAACGGTTTCCTGCATCCTGGCGAAAGGCTGTTCCTCCTCGAAAACCTTGAGGGATCCAAGAGCTGCGGAGGCAGAGAGTGGATTACCGGTGAAGGTATGGCCATGGTAGAATGTTTTATTGTCGCCATAGGGTCCGTAGAAAGATTGATATATTTCATCAGTGGTGACGGTGGCGGCCATGGGGAGCATCCCGCCTGTAAGCCCCTTGGAAAGGCAGAGAAAATCGGGGGAGACATCGGCATATTCCATGGCAAACATTTTCCCTGTTCTTCCGAAGCCAGTAGCAACTTCATCAAAGATGAGGTGGATGCCATGCTCTTTTGTGAGGGCCGCGACCTTCTTCAGGTATTTGGGGGGGTACATCCGTATTCCCCCTGCTCCCTGAATGAGAGGTTCCAGTATCATGGCGGCAATCTCTTTTCCTTTCTCTTCGAGAAGAACCTCAAATGGTTGCAGACATTCAAGATTGCAGGTTTTGCGGTTCTGTTCCATGGGGCAGCGGTAGCAATGCGGCGAGGGAATCGTAAAGGATGTGAAAAGAAGATCGGCAAATTCCTTGTGGAAATCAGGCATCCCGCCCAGGCTCATGGTGCCGATGGTGTCACCGTGATATCCTCTTTCAAGAGAAACAAAATATTTTCGTGATGGCTGGCCGGTATGGCGCCAATGCTGCAGGCTCATCTTCAAGGCTATTTCATTGGCGGTTGAGCCGTTATCTGAAAAAAACACTTTGCTGAGAGGTGTTGGAGTAAGTGTGACAAGTTTTTCAGCGAGCCGGATAGCAGGCTCATGGGATATGCCGGCAAGTATTACGTGGTCAAGCCTGTCCAGCTGTTTTTTTACATATCCGGTAATCGTCGGATGATTGTGGCCATGAAGGATGCACCACCATGAAGAAATGGTGTCAAAATAACTTTTCCCTTTTTCATCATAGAGCATAAGCCCTTCTGCCCGGTCAATGATCAGAAGATCCCTGGATTGGTAATCGTACATCTGGGTGTAGGGGTGCCAGAGATAATTTTTATCTGTATGCTGCAAATCCATATTCAGTTCCATGGGGCGGAAAGGTTGTTGGGGGCTGTTTACCGTAAGAAGGAGAGTTCAGTTCTCCTAAGCGGGAGTGTTACCCTGATTACAGGGGTCAGTTTTCCAGGTGATAGATATCCTGCAGGTGACGGAATTGTTCGGCAAAATCGAGTCCATAGCCGACAAGAAAGCCATCAGGGACCTGGAAACCTGAATAATTGATAAGGATTTCCTGTTCTCTTCGTTCTTTTTTGTCGATCAGGGCGCAGACATGAATATTGCCTGATGTCTTATCCTGAAAATAGTCTTTGAGCCAGGTTATGGTTCTGCCGGTATCGATGATGTCTTCCACCAGCAGAATCTCCTGATTCTGAATCGGGATTTCAATATCTTTGGAAAAGGATATGGATTTGGAAGAAGTAGTAGAGGCACCATAACTGGCCACGCGAACAAAATCAATTTGAATGGGAAGGTCAATCTGCCGGACAAGGTCGGCCAGGAAAATAAAAGCGCCATTGAGAATACCGATTACAAGCAGTTTTTTCCCCTTGAAATCACGGCTTATTTCTGTGCCCAACTCACCAATTCTCTGCTGGATGGCCTCCGCGGAAATGACTTTTGTTTTTTTTTCCATTAAACGTCAGACCGTGAAAGAAGAGTATGTCAGCATGCCGGAGTTCCTTCAGTAATGGCTTCCCATGATCGGTTCAGTTCCATATTGAAAGAGTTGACAAAATCTTCAACTTTGACATCTTGAAAAGGTCTATGGTGTTCCTGGATATGAACCCAGGCGAAGGAACCGGCGATATCCGGCTTGTCTGTGCAGCCGGGCATGGCCGCACATCTTTCTGCGGCAAATAAATCGGCAAGATGCACCAGGGAAACCAGGACGTTGTTGTCCCGAGCTTTTTCAGGCGTATGATGCATCAGCATGACATTCAGGTAGGGTTTGGGAAGACCTATTTTTTCCCCAAGGTAGAATCCTGCCTGGCTGTGGTCAATGCCTACATATTTTCTTTCTGCGGTACTGAGGTCTGTATCAAGAAAATCCGGCCGCAATAATTGCGGATAAAATTTCGGTTCTTCCAGGTCGAGAGAAAGTTTGCCCAGATCGTGGAGGAGGCCGGCAAGGTATACATCTTCTGATATTTGGAAACTTATAATGTCTTTTAATAGTTCGGCAATGCGCCCAACGACGATGGCATGCTGCCAGTAGGAAGACGTCAGGGAGAAAAAACCTTGAAAC
>JACNJZ010000115.1 GCA_014382295.1 Candidatus Desulfobia pelagia
ATTTTCAGAACCTGATTCTTGATACGATACGGGATCTGTTAAGCCGGCCTCGGCAAACCCTTTTAAGCGCAGCTGGCAGGAATCACACTGCCCGCAGGCATTGCCGGCCTCATCGGGGTCATAGCAGCTGTGGGTATATCTGTAATCAACGCCCAGAGCAGTTCCCCTTTCAATAATTTCCTTCTTGGTAAGTTTCATTAACGGAGCGTGAAACCGAAACACCTTCCCCGACTCCACTCCGGCCCGTGTACCCAGGTTGGCAACCTTTTCCATTGCGTCAAGGTATGCAGGCCGGCAATCAGGATAACCGGAGTAGTCAAGAACATTAATCCCGATAAAAATATCAAAGGCTCCAACCACTTCGGCCCAGGCAACGGCATGGGAGAGAAAAATAGTATTCCGCCCGGGAACATAGGTCACCGGAATGGTTTGTTCCATTTCAGCTTCAGTTCGCCTCTTGGGAACAGCTATTTCCGTTGTAAGAGCTGAACCGCCTATTTTATCCAGGTCGAGATTTAAAACAAGGTGTGAAGCAGCCCCCATTCGCCGGGCTGTCTCTTTTGCTTTTTCAAGCTCAATCGTCTGACGCTGACCATAGGAAAAACTGAGACAATAACACTCGTATCCCTGACTGCGGGCAAGAGCCAGAACAGTTGTCGAATCAAGTCCTCCACTAAGAAGGATAACGGCTTTGGGGTTCATATACGTATCGCTTTCTATATTCATTACCTCCCAGCGGCACAGAGTTCCCAGAGCTTTTTCCTCGGTGTCTCTGTGAGCTCTGTGTGACATTTCATAATCTCACCGGCAGAGCATGGGTGATCTTTATTTCTTCAGGCCCGACTGTTGCCTGATAGGCTACTACCATGACGCCGGCGGCAGCGGCTTCAGCCAGAGTGGCTGCATAGAGCGGGTCAATGTGAGCGGCAGGGGCAAATTCCTGGCCATCCATTCTTTGTACGCAGAAAAAAACTGCTGCGTCAAACCCTTGCCCCTTCAAATCGATAAGTTCTCGAAGATGTTTGGTTCCCCTCTCAGTGACCGCATCCGGGAACATGGCTGTGCCATTTTCAACCAGGGTGCAGTTTTTGACTTCCACATATAATTGATTGTCTACCCGCTGCAGCAAAAAGTCAAGTCGACTTTTGCCTGACACCTTGACCTCGGCTTTAATATCACCCACCTTGCCAAATTCATGGATTATTCCATTTTCTATTGCTTCCCGAACCAGATGATTCGTCCGGCTTGTATTAATTCCCACCCAGTTTCCATCGACCTGGATCATTTCCAAAGTATGAGGATATTTGCGGGTCGGGCTGTCTGACCGTGACAGCATCACCGGGCTCTTGGGACTGAGACAGCCGCGCATACTGCCGGTATTCGGGCAATGGACTGTAAGAATTGATCCATCTGCCATTTCCACATCGACAAGAAAACGTTTATAGCGTTTGACGAACAGTGCGGGTTCCAGAAGGGGTAATATCATGAATTCATGAAAGGGGAAAATGGTTGACAGGGCGATATTTCAATGACAGTTTTAAGTTGAAAGTTTTAAGTTTTAAGTTAAAGGTATGATAGCTATGAAAAACCAATCTGACAAGAAGGCATCCCGAAAAAAGGCTGTTGCGCTGCGTTATGACCCGGAGAAAGAAGCATCTCCGAAGATTGTCGGCAAAGGCGCCGGCCTTCTGGCGGAAAAGTTGCTGGAGCTGGCCAAAAAGCACAACATCCCAATCCATGAAGACAGTGATCTTGTCAACATCCTCTCCAAACTGGAACTCAACGAAGAGATTCCTCCTGCCGCATATATCGCGGTAGCCGAGGTCCTTGCTTTTATATACAGAACCAACAAATCGTATCCTTCCTGACCCTTATCCCGCTAGGCAAATTCTTCCCTGCAGCACAGGAGAACCCCCGCCCCAACAACCTCACAAAGAAAAGACCTAACCCTGCTAACCCTCTGAGTTAATTCAATAACCTGATTTATCCCCCAGCACGCCATCCGCACGACCCAGTCTCCTTTGATGTTTTTTTCACGTGGCACACGAGTTGCACAACAGTGAACCAAATACATTTTTTTACGGAGCTCTCTATGTTCATAAGCAACAAACTCGGCCTGCTGGAAAGCACCGAAACCATGCTGGCCCAGACCCAGCGACTTAACCAGGTGACCAACAATCTGGCCAATATCGACACCAGCGGCTACAAGCGTGAAGACATCACTTTCTGGGAGATGCTCTACACCGCCAACGATAACAGACAGAGGGTCGGGAAGGCCCTGAAACTGGTCACAAACCAGGACCAGGGCTCCGCTGAGGTCACAGGCAATCCCCTTGATTTCATGATCAGCGGCGATGGTTTTTTCCGGATCCAGACTCCCGACGGAATCCGCTACAGCAGAGCCGGAAGATTCACAACGAACAGCCAGGGGCAAATGGTAACGCCCCAGGGTCATCTTGTTCTGGGAGAAGGTGGCCCTATTGTCATAAACGGTGATGATATCTCCGTCAGCCAGGACGGAACCTTTCTGGTCGACAACCAGACGGTTGGGCGCCTTGCAATAGCAGCCTTTGCAGATGGAGACTCCCTGGAGAAAGACGGCACAAATCTCTTTCGGCTCTCAGATACCGGCCAGGAAATAGCGGCAGCTAATTTTCAAATACAACAGGGATCCCTGGAAGGTTCAAACGTAAACACCGTGTCTGAAATGGCCAATATGCTGAAACTGCACAGGGCCTATGAAACACAGCAAAAAGTTATCCGAACCTTTGACGAAATGGACAGTAAGGCCATCAATAGTGTCGGAAAATTGACGTAATTTGTCTCTCACAGAGCCTCAGAGACCCCAGAGAAAAGAAAAAAATCAGTTTTTTGACTTCTCATGAAAAAAAATGGAGAAAAATAGAGATGATCCGTTCACTGTATACATCAACTACCGGGATGAACGCTCAGGAACTGCAGCTTGATGTGGTGTCCAACAACCTGGCCAATGTCAACACCACCGGTTTCAAGAAGAGCACTTCACAGTTCGAAGATCTGTTTTACCAGACCCTCAGGGCTGCCGGTGCCGAGACAGTCGGCGGCGGGCAGGTTCCTACCGGCATCCAAGTCGGGATGGGTGTTCGCCCTAGCGCCGTACAAAAAATATTTACCCAGGGTGATTTTGTTCTCACCAACAATGACCTTGATATGGCCATTCAAGGCCGAGGGTTTTTCAAGATTATCAGGAACGGTGAAGAGTTTTACACGCGGGACGGCTCTTTCAAAAAAGACAGTGATGGATTTATCGTCACGGCCAACGGCGATCGGCTGCAACCGGAATTCTCCATTCCAGCAGATGCTGTTATTGTCGAAATTGACTCCGGCGGCATGATTACAGCTCTTGATGCCAATTCAGATGTCCTCGCCTCTCAGCAGCTCACTGTTATCGGTTTTATCAACCCTGCCGGCCTTAAATCAACAGGGAGCAACCTCTATCTGCCCACTGAAGCATCAGGAGACCCTCTTGAAGCGAATCCCGGCACAGAAGGCCTTGGCACCATTGGCCAATATACTCTCGAAAGCTCCAACGTCAACGTCACGGAAGAGATGGTCAATCTTATTGTGACCCAGAGAGCTTTTGAGTCAAATTCAAAGGGCATAACAACAGCAGACCAGCTGCTTGAAATTGCCAACAACCTGATCCGATAGGATTCATATGCACCGTATTTTTCTTTTGATAGCAGTCTTTCTCTTCACTAGCCCTGGTTTGGCCTGGAGCAGCGAGATAGAAGTACTGCAACCAGGAAAGACCCGGATTCTCGAACAGGGTGCATTCAAGGAAATATTCAAGGAAATTATTGCAAACGATGTTTCATGGCTGCAGGGAGACCTAAAAATCAACTCTTTTTCCTCCGAACCAAAGCAGCTTGTATACACCGGCGAGACAACAGGCTATCGCCTGATTTCAATCATCCCGGAACGGTATCCAGGCAAAAAGTATGTCTCCATTGTCTTCACTGCTGACGGCAAGGATATCACCACGGTCAAGATGGACGCCGATGTCCTTTTCTTTGGAGATGTTGTCATTGCCTCCAAACGAATACCAAGGAATACAGCCATTACCGAAGAAGACATCACAACCGCTTATCGTAATGTGTCGATGATGGATGAAAGCGTCATCCAGGAGACCGACCTTGTTGTTGGCAAAATGACAAAAACCACGATCCAGCCGGGGGCAATTTTTCACAATCGACTCGTGAAAAAACCACCCCTGGTAAACAGGGGAGACCATGTCACCATTATAGCCCGTCATGGCTCCCTGCAGGTAACCGCACCTGGAGAAGTCAAAAATACAGGTTTTGAAGGTGACATGATCAAGGTCAAAAACCTCATGAGCAGACGTGTCATTTATGCCCGAGTTATTGACGAAGGGCTTGTCGAAACCGACTCTAACTATGCATCAGCACCCCATTTGCGTACGATCGGGTCTACTTACACAGGTTCACTGTAGTGCGTAGCCCCGCTTGCACCCACCTGGAGCACTGCTGCATAGTTACATTATTGAGAATTTGAAACTTATTAGCGTTTGGCTGAATTGTTATCGCAGACTTATCAAGGACAACTTATGCACTACACTCTTATTGCTGTCATCCTCATTCTTTGCCAGGCAGGCTGCACCTCTCTTTCCCAGAACGCATCACAGAAAGACATCCTTCCTGAACGCATGAGCATTCCAACTGTCAAAACGGCAAAGGCCCAACCCGCCGAGGGATCTCTCTATAATGACCGCGCCATGAATTTATACCAGGATAACAGGGCCCACCAGATAGGCGACATCCTGGTGGTGAATATCGTTGAAACATCAAGCGGCAAGAAAAACGCCAAAACCAAAACAGAAAGGGAATCAACTGTCAGCGGCGACCTCACCTATCTTTTCCGGTTTGCCAGCTGGATGCATCTGCAGGATCCGAATATCCCCGGATCACAGACCATTGGCGCAAATCTTACCAATGACTTTGAAGGAAAAGGCGAGACATCACGCAACAGCACAGTAACGGCCACTATTTCCGCCCGGGTAATTGACAAGACCATGGACGGCAACCTCATAATCCGCGGTTTCCGGGAAATAAAGGTTAACAACGAAACGCAGCATATCATTCTTTCAGGAATGGTACGGCCACAGGATATTTCCCCTGACAACAGCATCAAATCCTCCCATATTGCCGATGCCCGCATTGAATACGGTGGAGTGGGAGTCCTTGCTGAAAAACAGAATCCCGGGTGGCTCGCCAGGACTTTGGATGTTGTCTGGCCGTTTTGAGAAACAGCCGGCTTCAAATTCTCTCACAGAGGCTCAGAGAGCACAGAGATTTTCTCAGTGCCTCTGTGAACTCTGTGAGAGAAAAATCGAAACTAGGAAAATTTTTCCCTGGAGTTTTTATTTCATGAAACGACATATAACACTCTTAACCACGAGCCTCACCATTGCTCTCTTTGTTCTGCTCTCCTTTGATGACGTTGGAGCGGTGCGCCTGAAGGATCTCACCTCTGTAAAAGGCGCGCGGACCAATCAGCTTATTGGCTACGGTCTTGTTGTTGGTCTTGACGGCACGGGCGATGGCAGCAAATCTCCGTTTACCGGCCAGGCTCTGGTAAACATGCTGGAGAACCTCAACATCTATGTCAACAAAGATGACATTAAAGTAAAAAATGTTGCCGGCGTCATGGTCACAGCCTCCCTGCCACCATTTATCAAAACAGGACAGAACATCGATGTCACCCTATCTGCCCTGGGAGACGCATCCTCTCTCCAGGGAGGAACCCTCATTGCCACACAGTTAAAAGCCCTGAACGGTGAAGTCTATGCCGTTGCCCAGGGACCTATCAGTATTGGCGGGTTTGAATTCAGAGGTGGCCAGCAGGGCTCCGTGCAGAAAAACCATGTCAATGTTGCCAGGATTCCCAATGGTGCCACTGTAGAGCGTGAGGTTCCTGTTTCCTTTGCAGGAAAAGATGAATTTATCCTCCATCTGGACAAACCGGACTTCACAACAGTCACCCGAACTGTCAGGGCAATCGACGCTTTTCTCGGGGGGAAATACGCCAAGGCACAGGACGGCTCCACAGTGAGCATCCGTGTTCCTGATGAATACCGCAATAATGAAATCACCCTGCTGGCAGACTTGGAAACCCTTGAGGTACTGCCGGACTATACCGCCAGAGTCATTGTTGACGAGCGGACTGGAACCGTTGTCATGGGTGAAAATGTCTCCATAAGTGCACTGGCCGTGGCCCACGGCAATTTAAATGTCCAGGTGAGCGCAGAACCTGCGCCCTTTTCTCCTAATGACGAAATCACCGTTTCCGCTGAAGAGCAGAACAATAAAATGGTGGGCCTCGAAGCCGGTGTAACCCTGGGAGACCTTGTCCAGGCCCTGAACTCCGTCGGAGTTACGCCACGGGACCTGATTGCCATCCTGCAGTCTATTAAAGCCGCCGGGGCTTTGCAGGCCGAACTGGAAATAATTTAAAACCACAGAGTCCACAGAGCTCACAGAGGTTTTTTTTATTTTTCTCTGTGCCCTCTGTGAGCTCTGTGGTCAATGATTCTATGGAAATAACGTCAATTCAACTCAAGAACATCGACCAAAGAGCCGATAACACAGATGAGGCTGATCTGGAGAAGGCCTGTAAAGATTTTGAGGCTATTATCCTGAACAAAATGATGGCCTCAATGCGCAAGACTGTTCCGGAAGGCGGCCTGTTTGAAAAAAGTTACGGAGAAAAAATCTACCAGTCCATGCTGGATGAAGAATTGAGTAAAAACATAGCCCACGGCAAAGGCATGGGCCTGGGCCAGCTGCTCTTTGAACAGCTTACCAATAAAAAGCCATAACACACTACACATTAACCACAGAGAGCACAGAGCTCACAGAGGTAACTTCTTGTAATAAAAGATTTCTCTGTGGTCTCTGTGCCCTCTGTGGTGAAAAAAGACTTTTTGCGAATCCCTCAACTTGAAACTAGAAACTTTAAACTTTCAGTTCACACAATAGAAGGTCTATATGAACACACCAGAACACAGAAAACATTCTCATAACAACAATGCCCATATAGCCCAGCTGCGTCAAATGCTGGCTGCCCAGGAAAAATTATCCACCGAGTTTTGCAGCCTGCTTGATGCAGAAAAAGAAGCACTGGTCAGCATGGATATTCCCGCACTTGTAGAAATTACCAGGAAAAAAGACAGGGATCTGAGCCGCATCCAGAGGCTGGATGAAAATATTCAGGAAGTGACGCACCGCATCGTCGGAGAAAAGGAAAAATCACCTCAGCCTGTAAAACTTACAGAGACCATTCCGTTTCTGAATCAGGAGGAGGGGCTCATCATCAAGGAATATCAGAAAAAACTTTCCCGGCTTCGTACAGCTATTGTAACGGCCAACCATATAAATCAACAATTCACCAGTGACACCCTGGGCTACCTGAATGATGCCGTGTCACTCATCTGCAGAGGTATCGTTTGTGATCCACTCTACAATACGTCCAGAAAGGAACAGATGGGTAAAAACACTCCAGCTCTTGTGAGCAGAGAGGTCTAAACATGGCGGGTGTCTCCAGCATACTCAATATTGCCAAGGAAGCTCTCCTTGCCCACCAAATGTCCATTGGTGTTTCCGGCCACAATATCGCCAACGTGGATACTCCCGGCTACACCCGACAAACCCTGAGCCTGACCACATCAACTTCTTCTCCTGAGGCGGTAGGTTTCCTGGGGAATGGTGTACGCGCTGAGAAAATATCCCGTCACTACGACCAGTTTATGGTCCAGCGGCTCATAGACCAGAACTCACAAATGGGAAACCTTGAAGCCAAACAGCAGGCCTTACGCATTGTTGAAACATCCTTTAACGAGGCTCCCGGCATGGCTGTCAATGAACTCCTCAGTGAATTCTGGAATGGCTGGCAGACACTTACCAACAACGCAGAGCTCCTCTCTTCACGTGTTTCCGTAGTCCAGCAGGCCGAACTCATCAGTGAACAGTTTCACATCATGACTTCAGAACTAGACCGTGTTCGCGGCGACATTGGAATCAGCCTCCAATCCGCAGTGAACGATGTCAATTCCCTGACCAAACAGATTGCCGCCCTCAATGCCCAGATTGCCGGAACAGAAACAGAGGTTCGTCAACAGAACGACTTGCGGGATCAACGCGATCTTATGGTAAAAGAGTTGGGCCAGCTGATGGAAATAAACTATTTTGAAGTAGGCTCCGGTGCCTATACCGTTCTCATGGCAGACGGTCATGCCCTTGTCGAAAACAACGAGCACTGGAGTGTCGACTGGTCGAACAATACAATGCAATGGATATCCAGCAACAGCAAAGGTACCGAGATCCGGCATGACCTAGACAACCCGGTGCTCTTGGGTGGAAAGATAGGAGGTTTTGTTGAAGTTTTTAATCACATTGCCCTTGGTCAGCCGGAAAATTATCTCGGCCGCCTTGATGCCATGGCAAATGCCTTAATCCGGGAAGTAAACCAGCAGCATAGCCAAGGGATCGGCCTTGTTCGTTTCTCGGAGATGTTAACCAGCTCTGAAACAGCAGCCAATCCGGCTCTCCTCCGAGGAACGACAAACACCAGCACGGCCTTCGAGACCATCGCCGCCGGTACTTTTACCATTAACAACAGGGATATTGACAAAATAGACGGCGGGGTATCCAACAATGGCCTTGCCATGGCCAAGACCTTTAATGCAGCCCAGGCCATCAACAATGCCCTGGCCGGCGTCCAGGCACAAATGACTACCCAGGTAGCAGGCAGCGCAACAACCCTGGCAGCAGGAGATACCATTGATTTTTCAATTAACGGTGTAAATATAAATTTCACTGTCGGTACAACACCGGGTGTCGGCACGGGTACGGCGACAGAAGTTGCGACTTTTATAACTGATGCTATTAATGCCCATAACGCTGTCCAGAGCAATATACCGCCAAGAATTACTATTGAAGCAGTAGCTGGAGATGGCAACAATGGTGGAATCTCCGGATCCATCATATTGCGCAATACCAATATTGGCGACGAATCCAGAATAGTCCTTTCAGGGCTTGACACCGACCTTACACTTCCAGGGTACAACGCTTTTGAAGTCAACCTTGGTCTAACCAATGGCGAATATGTGGCTGATGCCACCCATAATACCGGGGAATTATCACTCTTTGCCAATGGCGGCGTCATCAATATCGATGCCGGGACCAACGATGAATTCCTGGCCCACTTCAATTGGGACGGAGGAGATATAAGCACCACCGATGTTGGCGGCGACGGCAAACTCTATTATCAGACCAGTGACAACCTTCTTTCAGCAACAGCATCTCTCCAGGGATATGATTACGCAGATGAACTCCAGACAGACGGCGGCAGCTTCAAAATCTGGCTGTACAATACCGATGGAACCCCGGCCCTGCCGATCCCGGTCGAAGTATCCATGGAAAGAGCCTATGATCTCTACGATGTGGCTGAAGCCATTAACATTTCAATAACCAATGCCAGCGGTGAAAGTCCGCCATGGGTGGAGGCTTCCGTATTCGAAAACAAGCTGGTCCTCACCCCGGATCAGGACCACCAGTTCGCTTTTGGCGGCGACAATTCCAATTTCCTCGCCACCGCCGGAATAAACACATTTTTCTCCGGAGCCAGTGCCAGCACCCTTGATGTCAACCAGACAGTAAAAGACTCTGTGGAATTTCTGACAGCCGGTACGGTAAACGACAATGGTGAAGTCTTTACCGGTGACCAGTCAAACGCCCTGCAGATTACCAACATCCAGAGGGATGAATATGTGCACTTTATCGGAAGTTCCACCAACACTCTGGACGGCCATTATAATGCGCTGATAGCTCAAATAGGAATCGACACCCGTACCGTCAACCGGGATCTTGAGTCAAACTCCCTGGTAACCATCCAGATGCAGGAAATGCGCGATTCCACCTCCGGAGTCTCACTTGACGAGGAAATGGCGAACCTGATTAAATTTCAGCACGCCTACTCAGCGGCAGCAAAACTTATTACAGCCTCAGATGAAATGATGCTGACTCTTCTTGAAACAATATGAGAGTTCATTGAGTTTGTTGAGTTCTTTGTGTTCGTTGTGTTAACAACATGGGAACTCTACAATTCTACAACTCAAGGAACTCAATAACTCAAAGAACTCAATAACACGATTATGCGAACGACATTAAACACCCTTTACAACATGATTCAGACCAATCTGAGCAGAATAACCTCAGATATGGCTGATATTAATGGACAGATCTCCTCGGGAAGGCAGATGTCCAAAATATCCGATAATCCTGTCAACCTGGTAAGTGCCCTTGGACTCCGGTCGAGCCTGGCCGAGTTGGGACAGTATCAGGAGAACCTTATTTATGGGGAGTCCTTAATTTCTGCTAGCGAAAGCTCCCTGAGACAGATGAAGGAACAGATCACCGAAGCCAAAGTAACAACCATTCAAGCCCTCAGTTCTGCTCTGACCGATGGTGACCGCGCCAATATGGCTCCTATTGTCAGAAACCTTATTGATCAGGCTCTTATTCTTGGCAATACCCAGATAAATGGCAAATATATTTTTGGCGGATACCGGACTGCAGGCTACACCGATCAGGAACCAACCCCTTTTGTTGCCGACCTGGTCAGCGACTATCGAATCACTACCCCGGCAATGGCTCTCGCCGATACCGGCACCCCAAGCACCCTTATCGTCGATGACCTCAAAATTAATGGGATTGATATTCCGGCAGCAGTGGGTGATGGAATGTCAACATTCTTTGCTGACAGCTCTGCAGCGGCCAAGGCCGAAGCAATTAATGCGGTCTCAGACCAGACAGGGGTCAGCGCTGAAGTAACCCCAGCCATGCCTGCTGCCACAGCACCTGTTTCAGCAGGAACTCTCCTGGCTGGCGACCTGGTGATCAACGGCACCAGTATCATCCCGACTACCGCCGTTTTAGACGGGGACAGTGACAACGCCTTGATTAATGCCATCAATGCCCAGATCGGCTCTACCGGTGTGGCCGCCTCCAAAGACAGTTCCGGCACAATACAGTTGAAAGCTGTTGACGGTCGAAATATCCATGTTGTGACCAGTGCAAACGGTGAAACCATTACTAATTTCAACGGTTCTGCCTCCAGCAATGTCTACATCGGCAAAATACAGCTTCACTCTGACCGGTCATTCATGCTCGAATCAGATGCCACTTCGGGAGAACCTGGCCTGGTCGCCCTTGGACTTGAAGGCGGGAACCTCGTCACCGGAGAACTGGCTGATGCCGCAGGAGACGGCAGGCTGTCTGTTGTCACCATTGCCAAAGAAGACGGCAATGTTCGTTATGCAGGAGACAGGGAAAACAATCTGGACATAAAGGTTGGAAAAAACAGCACGATGGCCGTGGCCAAAAATGGCCAGGACACAATCATGGATTCCGGCATATTCTCCGCCCTAATAAAACTTGAAGACAATTTACTTGGCAGAAACTATACTCAGGTCGAAGGTATACATGAGGCTTCTGACTTAACAGCTACTCTGAACAGCGGCGCCACTGGCCTTGACAACGCAGGCAGCTTTACAACAGGATCCTTTTCCATTACCGTAAGTGACCATGCGCACAATCCCCCCGAGGATTTTACCATTTATATCCCTGTGGATATAACGACTGACTCTCTGGAAGATATAGCTTCGAGAATGAATGACATTCCAAATATTACTGCCGGCTGGAGCGCAGACGGCCACCTTGAAATACAGACAAGCGATCCGGACCGCTACACCATGTCTGTCGCAGACCAGGGCAGCAACTTTCTGGATGTCGTCGGCATCAGACAGCAGGAGCTGCAGTTTCAAGCGCTCAACCGGTCTCTTACCGAACTGGATGATGCCATGACAGGGCTCACTACCCATATCTCCGACTTTGGAGCAAGAGCGAATCGTATTGATGTCCAGAGCCAGATCTATACAAACCTGGAAATCGCTACACAGGAAAACCTTTCCAACCAGCAGGACACTGACATGATCGAAGCAATCATGAACCTGAATGCAAAAGAAGTTGCCTACCAGGCTGCTCTTAATTCAGCCGCAAAAACCATGCAGCTCAGCCTGGTTGACTATTTATAGGAACGGGAGACAATAGATGCTGATCCTTGCCCGAAAAGAAGGCGAGGCCATAATCGTTGCTGACAATGTACGAATCCAGATTCTTGAAACCAAGGCTGGGCAAGTAAAACTCGGTATAGAAGCGCCTGGCCATATTACAATCCACCGTGAGGAAATTTACCAGCGCATAGTGGAAGAAAACAAAAAGGCAGCCATGGAAACTCCCCTGGACCTTACATCTCTCGATGATGTTTTTCCTCTGAAGAAATAAAACCAATGACCGTAACTTCCGTGAACACAGACAATATACAGGCAGAAAAAAACAAGGTGCAGACCAGTCGTTTTGGAGAAATTGAAGTCGACAGGGACCGTATTATCTCCATGACCAGTCCCTTCCCCGGATTTCCTGACTCCAGCCGTTTTCTTCTGCTGCCCAGCAAACCAGACTCACCTTTCCTGTGGCTTCAGTCAATGGATGACCCGGAGCTTGCATTCGTCATCATCCACGCCGCTTTACTGGATCTTGACTACACTCCGCCCATACCGGCAAGTGTTCAGGAAGAACTAAAAATCCAATCTGAACAGGATCAGGAAATCCTCACCATCTTAACTATTCCCCAGGGCAAGCCCAGGGAAATGACCGCAAATCTCCTGGGTCCTGTTATCCTCAACAGCAGCAAGCGCCTGGCAAAACAGATTGTCCTCGATCCGAACAAATACGACCTGTGCTGGCCGGTTTTTGGTGAGAAACAGGTTGCCAAATAATGAAGGATACCCTAAAAATATAGTCCCTCACAGAGGCGCAGAGTTCGCAGAGGTTTTTCTCTGGGGCTCTGTGAGCTCTTGCGGGAAATTTTTAGAAAAAAGTTGTCCTGGGCACAAAAAAAGCCGGCTCAATGGCCGGCTTGAATAAACAGAATATAGAGGTGGAAACGATTATTCGTTCAACACCGATTGCTCACCGAGAAGATTCATGAGCATTTTCCCGGCAATTTCGCGGGAATCGACGTAATATTCATCGCTTTCGATCTGCGCCCTGAGTTCCTCAACCATTTCTGCCCGCTCAGGAGGCGTTGACTGAAGGATTTCCTGCATTTTCACAGCATCACGGGATCCGGAGGAGATCTCAACTTTATCTGATGCTTCAGCCGCATTGCTGCGGGACACATCTTCAGTCTTTGATTTCCTGACATCTATCTTGTTGTCTGCTTTCAACGGTAATACTGTATCTGTAATCTTCATAATAGCATTGGCCTTTATTGATGTTAAACTCTTCGCCTAATTACCATATCGTCTTTCTTTGGGTAAACTTTAACAAAAAATGACATCGGCATTCCACCCTTATTGATAAAAGATTTGGCGGCTGTTACAGTGGCCTGCCATGAATAATAAAAACACAGTATATTTAATAGACGGCAGTGCCTATATTTATCGTGCCTATCATGCCATTTCACCCCTGACAAACAGCAGGGGACTTCCCACCCATGCCGTCTACGGCTTCATAAGTATCCTGCGGCGTGTTCTTCGAGAAAAAGAGCCCGTCTATCTTGCCATGGTTTTTGACGCCAAAGGGCCGACTTTCAGGAATGAAATCTATGCAGAATATAAAGCACATCGCCCGTCCATGCCGGAAGATCTCCAGTGCCAGATTCCATATATAAAACAGGTTGCAGAGGCCAACAACTTTCTCTGCCTGGAAAAGCAAAATTTTGAGGCAGATGACCTGATAGCCTCTTCGGCAACAACCCTTTCCAGGGCCGGTCATCACGTCGTTATCGTTTCCGGAGACAAGGATCTCCTGCAACTGGTTGACGACCGGATAACCATGTGGGAACCCATGCGTGATGTCTTAATGGACAGCGCGGCCATCCAGAAGAAATACAATGTCCCCCCGGAAAAACTCAATGATCTCTTTGCCCTGATCGGTGACACTTCAGACAATATCCCCGGCGTTCCCGGCGTGGGACCAAAAACTGCCGAAAAGCTCATAAATGAACATGAATCCCTGGATAACCTAATCAACCATCTTGATTCCTTAAAAAAATCAAAACTCAAGGAAAGACTCATTGAATTTCAGGACAATGCCCTGCTGGCCCGGAAACTCATACGGTTAAAAGATGACATTCCTGTCCCGACAGACATCGAGGCCTACCGTCTTCCGGAACCCGACCAGGAACGCTTACAGGATATCTACAAAGAGCTTGAATTCACCTCGCTTATCAAATCCACCCAACAGCCGACCAGGATTGAGACAAAACCGTTCAAGCTTATTCAGCATGAAAAAGACCTGCAAGAACTCATCAAAATTCTCAAACAGGCGTCTCAGCTAATCATTGACACGGAAACCACCTCCCTCGACCCCCTTGCCGCTGACCTTGTGGGACTTTCCCTGTGCATTAACAACAGAGAAGCCTGGTATATCCCCCTTGGCCACAAATCTGAAGAAGGAGAACTCTGCCCCGGCCAGCTGGATTCCGCAATGGTATTGTCTGCGCTTAAACCGCTGTTAACAGACCCGAAACTACCCAAGATCGGCCACAATCTCAAATATGACTATGAAGTGCTGGTCAAGCATGGAATCCAGCTCCAGGGGGCAATGCTTGACACCATTATAGCTTCCTACCTGCTTGACCCCTCCCGGCACAGTCACAAACTCGATGACCTCGCCATAATACACCTGAATATGGAAATGACATCATTCAGCCAGGTGACAGAAAAGGATAAAAGGCCTGACGCTTTTGCATACGTCCCTCTTGACGCGGCAAAAGACTACTCCTGTGAAGATGTTATCGCCTCCCTCCTTCTCTGGGAATTATTTCATCCCCAGCTCGAAGATCTCGGTCTCTGGGAGCTCTTCACCAATATGGAGACTGCGCTTATTCCAATTCTGGCTGCCATGGAAACAACCGGAATCAAAGTCAACCCTGATATTCTTGCGGACCTCTCCAGAGAATTTGCCCACGAACTGGATTCCCTCCAGAAAACTATCTATTCTCTCGCCGGCGAAGAATTCAATATCAATTCACCGAAGCAGCTGGGTGTAATTCTTTTTGAAAAACTCAATCTCCCCCATGGCAGAAAAACAAAAACGGGCCACTCGACCGATGTCAAGGTGCTGGAAAAACTCTCTGCCTATCACGATCTTCCGGCCACAATCCTTGCCCATCGCAGTTTAAACAAGCTGAAAACAACCTATGTCGACAAATTGACCGCGCAGATTAATCCGCAGACCGGCAGGATTCATACTTCGTTTAACCAAACCGTGACTGCCACGGGAAGACTGAGCAGCAGCAATCCGAATTTACAGAACATCCCGATCCGCACGGCAGAAGGCCAGCGAATCAGACAGGCGTTTATTGCTGATCAAGGCCAGCTTTTTCTTGCTGCGGATTACTCCCAGATCGACCTGCGGGTGCTGGCTCACTATTCTCAGGACAAAGCCCTGCTCCACGCCTTCAGGGAAGGTAAAGACGTCCACAGTATAACAGCTGCGGAAATTTTCAGGGTAAACAGCAGCCTGATCACTCCCCAGATGCGCCGGGTCGCCAAGACCATCAATTTCGGAATTGTCTATGGCATGAGCGCTTTTGGCCTTTCCAGCCAGCTCAACCTGAGCCGCAAGGAATCCCAGACCTTTATTGACCGCTATTTTACACTGTATGCAGGGGTAAAAGAGTTTATGGAAGACATTGTGAAGCAGGCAAAAAAAGATGGCTATGTCACAACTCTTCTAAACCGGCGCCGCATGCTGCCCGATATCAACAGCAGCAATAAAACAAAGCGGGAATTTGCCGAAAGAACCGCAATCAACACCCCGATCCAGGGAACGGCAGCCGACATCATCAAGCTCGCCACCCTGCGGGCGGACACACTGCTTCATAATGCCGGCCTCCAGGCCAAGCTGCTGCTCCAGATCCATGATGAACTTGTCTTCGAAGTTCCGGAAGAAGAAATAGAAAAAACAAAGACGCTGGTTAAAGAGGCCATGGAATCGGTCATGACCCTGGATGTTCCCCTTCGTGTAAATATTTCCACAGGACACAATCTTGCCAGTGTGAAGTAATTAAGGTATATTCGCCATTTCCAATGTAAATGGTATAGTCGACATGGCAGATTAAAGTTTTTACGATGCCAGCTTTTTATGAAGCCGTAAAAATCTTTTTTTCACCACAGAGATCACAGAGAACACAGAGAAATCTTTTTTTTACTATTTACCTCTGTGCTCTCGGCGTGCTCTGTGGTTAACTTATAGTGTTTACGACTTCATCTTTTTTAAATTTTAGGAGTTTTTCTCATGCTTGATCTTTTACGCCGAAAAGCGCAGTCTCCCTATCTTCAGGGTACAGTTCTCATGATTATCGTGGTCTTTGTCTTCTGGGGTGTGGGCGGTAACAACAGCGGCGCCCGCAGTGCCATTGCCACGGTGAACGACCAGGCAATCACCGTACAGGAATACCAGGAGGCCTTCAACCAGATCGTCGAGCAATATCGAAACCAGTTCGGCGGCAGTCTCCCAGATGGTTTTATCGAAGCCTTCAACATGAAGCAGCAGGTTCTCAATGAGTTGATCCAGAAAGCCCTTCTGCAGCAGGGAGGAGAGGAAATGGGAATCTTTATCAGCGACATGGAAGTCCAGAAGGCTATTCAAAGCATGCCCATCTTTCAGAATAACGGCGTTTTTGACGCACTGAGATACAAAGAAGTCCTGAAAGGCTCCCGATTAACACCGACAAAATTTGAAGCAGGAACACGATCTGATCTAATGGTGAGTAAGGTCATTCAGAGGCTTCAGTCCTTCAGCCAGGTGCTCCCAGGTGAAATTGAAGACCGCTATGCCTACGAAAACAGTGAAATAAGAGTTGATTATGCCGTCTTCCAGGGAAGCAGTTTCATTTCACAGGTAGAAGTCTCTGAAGAAAAACTTGCCGAGTTCTTTGAAAAAGACAAAACAAACTATAAAACTGAACCCCAGGTGAAAATAAAATACATCTCATTTCCAGTAAAAGACGAGATGGAGCAGATTACCATAGATGCTGCCGATATGGCGTCGTATTACGAACAAAATAAAGCGCAATTCACGTCACCGGAGGGTGCCCAGAGCCTGGACGAAGCGAAAGACCGTATCGAAATCACCCTCAAACGCCAGGAGGCACTCAACAGATCCTTTGAAAAGGCCAACAAGGCCTACGAAATGATCATCCTTGCCGGCAGCCTGGCTAAATTTGCTGAAACAGGTGAGATTTCACTTTCAGAAACAGATTTTTTCCTGAGAAAATCGCCCCCGGAAGCCCTGGCTACAAATCATACCGTGGTAAACACCGCCTTTCATCTGCAGAAAGGAGAGTTGAGCTCATTAATTGAAACGCCCCAGGGTTATTCAATACTTTTTGTCGAGGATGTTAAAAACCCGGAAGTTCCTCCCCTTGAAGAGGTAAAAGCGGCTGTGACCAAAGACTTCACAGATGCTGAAGCAAAGAGCCTTGCCCGCGCAGCAGCAGAGGAGGCATTAAAAGCAGCTCGAGAAGGGTCTTCTTTTACCGAAGCAATCAATGCAGCAGGACAGACACTCAAGGAATCCCCTTATTTCTCCAGGACCAACAGGGCCGCCAATGCGCTGCCTCCGGAGCTGATTGCCCAGAGCCTTGGCCTGACCAGCGAAAAACCATACCCGGAAAATATTTTTGAGTCTGAAGGGAGCTTCTATGTTTTTCGTTTTAAGGAGTTAAAAGAACCCGGCCAGGAAATACAGCAGGACAAAGAGGCTTTTGAAACCCAAATGCTCCAGGCAAAACAGGCAGAAGTGCTGGACGCCTGGCTCGATCACCTCATGAAACAGGGGCAGGTTACTATCAATGAAAAGCTGATGAATTAAGATATGCTCTCACAGAGGCCCAGAGCTCACAAAGTTTAACACCTTTTTCTCTGTGCCTCTGTATCTCTGTGAGATATTTATCAATCAGACTTCTTCCCCCACAATGGATCCTGACCGAAGCGATCCATCCACCAGTCTTCGGCCTCCAGGTCCTCTCCTCCTTCCAGCACCAGCGGGAATTTATAATTCCCGCAATATTGCATCAGCACCTCATACGCTTCAGATATCTTATGCATGGTACGGCCATTATCGCTGCTGGAATTTGTCGCAGAAAGGTCCGGATGATGCTTTTTTGACTTTCTTCGAAAAGCCTTTTTAATATCGGCAAGGGTTGCCTTGTCTTCAAGTTCGAGAATTTTCTTTGCCGCAGTTACTTTTTCCCAGTCTTTTTTAGTCATCTGATATCACCACCTGAACACGTACCATTTTTTTTCTTCTTCCAGCTTTTTTCCTCTCTGCGTAACAACCTGACAATATTTTCCCGGTGCTTGAACCATATCAGGAAAGCAATAAAAAGGGCACACCAAACAACATTTCCAGGGCCGCGGAGAAAAAGCACCAGCACCGGCATCAAAGCAGAGGCAACAAGGGATCCGGCAGAGACATAGCCGGACACAACGACCACTGCAACAAAGGAAAGGATACATATAACCACTGCTGCCGGATCCAGATAAAGAAACACGCCGAGTGCTGTGGCAACACCCTTGCCGCCTTTCAATTTCAGATACACCGGATAAAGATGCCCTGCAAAGGCGGCTATGCCGCAGAGTAAAATCGCATTTTCACCAGCACCGAGACCTGCCGCCGCCAGCATTGGCAGAAAACCTTTTGCCACATCAAGTAGCAGAGTGACAATGCCGATTTTTTTACCAACGAGACGGGCGACATTGGTCGCTCCGATATTGCCGCTGCCGTCCTTGCGGACGTCTATTCCGGCTGCTTTACCCAGTACAAGCCCAAAGGGAACAGCGCCGATAAAATACGATATGACAATCATGAAATATTGCACTTTGTATGAACATCCTTATTTTTAAAAAATAGGTTTAAGTTGAAAGTTTTAAGTTGCTTGAGCCTCTTGCAAAAATAAGATTAAATCACGATCTGTCATTTCAACCACAGGGAGAAATCTAATAAAAACAGAACCATAAGATTCCTCACTTTGTTCGGAATGCCACAAAATAAAATTTTGCACAAGGTTCGATTGAAAATAATACAACTCTTGATCTAAGTCAAAGACTGCCGCTCCACAATCTGATAGATATACAAACAACACGAACAATTCTATCTGTCAAAACCTGCTGCCGTCACAGGCAGCCCAATACTAACGGAGGATGTAAACTATGTTTTGTTATCAATGTGAGCAGACAGCAAAAGGAACCGGTTGTACAACAATAGGTGTCTGTGGCAAAAAGGAAGAGATTGCAGACCTGCAGGATCTCCTTATCCATGCGGCACAGGGTCTCTCTCTTTATGCAGTTGAAGCCCGCGCCAAAGGTGTAAGTGCTCCGGGCCTTGGAAAATTCCTCTGTGAAGTCATCTTCTCTACCCTGACCAATGTCGATTTCGATCCTGACCGAATTGTTGCCCTGATTAAAGAAACTACTGCCAAACGCGAAGAAGTAAAAGCAAAAATAGCGGCTGCCGGCGGTAAAGTTGACTTTGATGAAGCAGCAGCCGTCTTCACCCCTGCCGGCGACTTTGCCGGTCTGGTAGCACAGGGCAAGACCGTTGCTTTGAATGCTGACGACGGCGAAAACCCCGACATCAAATCACTTAAACATATTATCCTGTTTGGTCTCAAAGGTGTTGCCGCCTATGCCGATCATGCTGCCATCCTCGGCCAGGAAGATGATGCTGTATACGCATATATCGAAGAAGCCATGGCAACCATACTTCGAAAGGATCTGACAGTTGATGAACTGGTGGCACTTACCCTTAAGTGCGGCGAAATCAACCTGAGAGCCATGGAGCTTCTTGATTTCGGAAACACAGATACCTACGGGCATCCCGTTCCTACGACTGTTCCTCTTGGCGCCAAAAAAGGCAAGGCCATTCTTGTTTCCGGTCATGACCTGCACGACCTCGACCTCATCCTGAAACAGACTGAGGGAAAAGGAATTAATGTATACACACATGGAGAAATGCTTCCATGTCATGGCTATCCTGAGTTAAAAAAACATGCCCATTTTCATGGTCATTACGGGACTGCCTGGCAGAATCAGGCAAAAGAATTTGCTGAATTTCCCGGAGCCATCATCATGACTACAAACTGTATCCAGCAGCCAAAAGAGGCATACCAGGACAATATCTATACTACCGGCCTGGTTGGCTGGCCCGGATTGACACATATCGCCGACAAGGACTTCACAGTTGCCATCAACAAAGCCTTGGAAATGGATGGCTTTACTGCAGATACCGACACGGGAACCGTTATGGTGGGTTTTGCCCGCAACGCTGTTCTCGGTGTAGCAGACAAGATCATCGATGCTGTGAAGAACAAGGATATCAAACATTTCTTCCTTGTTGCCGGCTGTGACGGAGCAAAACCCGGCCGGAACTACTACACTGAAATTGTAGAGAAGATTCCCAATGACTGTGTTGTTATGACCCTGGCCTGCGGAAAATTCCGTTTCTTTGATAAGCAGCTTGGCGACATCGGCGGCATTCCCCGCCTGCTCGACATCGGCCAGTGTAACGATGCTTATTCAGCTGTACAGATCGCCGTAGCCTTGGCCAATGCCTTTGAATGCGGTGTTAATGATCTGCCTCTTTCCATGATTCTTTCCTGGTACGAGCAGAAAGCAGTCGCCATCCTGCTGACACTGTTTCATCTCGGTATCACAGACATTCGCCTCGGACCAAGCCTGCCGGCTTTTATTACCCCGAATGTCCTCGATGTCCTGGTGAAGAATTTTAACGTCATGCCGATCACCACACCGGACGAGGATCTGAAAGCGATACTTGGATAATTTTAATATCTCACAGAGGCACAGAGCCACAGAGACGAAAAAGTTAAAACTCTGAGCCTCTGTGAACTCTGTGAGAGAAAAAGAGGATTTTATCATGCAATGCCCAGGACAGGACAGCCGATATTGGGAAGAAGCCGCGGTCTTTGAGGTCGATTGCCCGAAATGCGGCACCAATCTTGAATTTTTCAAAGACGACACAAATCGTATATGCCAGGACTGCGGTTACCGCATGATGAACCCAAAAATGGATTTTGGCTGCGCAACATACTGCCCATATGCGTCCCAGTGCCTTGGCAGCCTCCCAGATGAACTGAAGGCATCACCGGAGCAGATTTTAAAAGACCGGGTGGCCGTAGAAATGAAACGGTACTTTGCAACAGACTTTAAAAGAATTAAACATGCAGCCCGTGTTGCCCATTATGCCGAACAGATAAACAGGTATGAACAGGGAGATCCTGCTGTCATCCTTATTTCTGCCTATCTTCATGATATCGGGATCAAACAGGCTGAAGCTCAACATAACAGCACTGCTCCTAAATACCAGCACCTGGAAGGTCCGCCGATTGCCCGTGACATTCTCTCCAGGCTTGACGCAGACCCCAGACTGATTGATGAAGTATGTGATATCATTGGTCATCATCACTCTCCCCAAAAAGAGGAAAGTGTAAACTTCAAAGTGCTCTATGACGCCGACCTCATCGTCAATATTGAAGAGGATCACAAAAAATCACCTAAACCCAGAGAACATCTGGAAAAGATAATCAATAAATCCTTTTTAACCTCGGCCGGCAG
>JACNJZ010000087.1 GCA_014382295.1 Candidatus Desulfobia pelagia
AGGACAATTATAAGAATTCCAAGTCTGATCTTTTTGCCATGTTTATTGAGCGTAACCTGGATCTCGTTCAGAAGCAGGGAGTGGTAGCCATGATCACTATGCAGAGCTGGATGTTTCTCACATCTTATGAAAACCTGCGAGCTCATCTGCTTGGTCAGGGAACTATTCTTTCTATGGCTCATATGGGGGCCAGGGCCTTCGATAGTATAGGTGGTGAGGTCGTTTCAACTACGGCCTTTGTATTGAAAAATAACCATCACCCGCAATATATCGGTGGATTTTTACGTCTTGTCAACGGCATGTCCGAAGTAGAAAAACAAGTCATTTTAAAGTCTGCATTGCCCACTGACATCGACCACCAGTCAACTGACTTTTACACCGCCTCTGCCGTCGACTTCAACAAAATTCCAGGTAGCCCAATAGCCTACTGGGTAAGTAAACAATTACTGAAGGCGTTTGAATTATCTACGATTGGTCAGGAATTCCTTGTTAAAAGTGGGTTGACATCTGGGGACAAGCCAAGATTTGTCAGACATTGGGACGAATGCAAAATTAAGGATATTAATTTTCAAGCAATTAATGGAGAAGATAACTGTTTGAAATGGTTTCCCCATAATGACGGAGGACCTCTGAGAAAATGGTATGGCAACCGAAATAGCGTTATTAATTGGGAGTTTGAAGGAGAAGAAATTAAAAATTTAAAAAACTCAACAGTGAGAAGTCCCCAGCATTATTTCAAATCTGGGGTTACTTGGACGGATATTAGTACGACTTTTTTTGCTGCACGTTACTTGCCTGAAGGCTCGGTTTTTGAAAATACAGGTTCTTTAGTAGTCTCAAAAGGTAATGAAGCATATCAGGTATTGGGATTTTTGTGTTCTTCCGTAGCTAAAACAATCATGGATATACTGAATCCTACACTTCATTATGGCGTAGGGGAAGTATCACGACTTCCCATAGGTAATTTGGCGTCCCTAGAGAAAATCAACTTAATTGCTAAAAAATGCATTAAGTTAGCCCGTTCCGACTGGAACTCCTACCAAAATTCTTGGGACTTCACCAATTTACCGCTTTTACAGCCTCACTTCCGTCAGCCCACACTAAAGGAGATTTACACCCAGCTCCGTGCCCACTGGTGGGAAATGACGCTGGAGATGCAACGTCTCGAAGAAGAAAACAACCGTATCTTCATCGATGCCTACGGTCTACAGGATGAACTGATACCCGAAGTGCCTTTTAATGAAATAACTTTGACCTGCAACCCTCGCTACCGATACGGCGGCACCAAGAGTGAGGAAGACCAGGAGTCACTACTACTGGCTGACACCATGAAGGAGTTTATCTCCTATGCTGTGGGGTGCATGTTCGGACGCTACAGTCTGGACGCACCCGGATTAATACTTGCGAATCAAGGGGAAACTTTGGAGGATTATTTTCGGATTGTGCAGGAAAAGCGTGAGCGTCCAGAAGTTGACAGTGGTCAGTTATCAGTTATCAGTAAAAACAATTCAGATGCAGTTACTGACAACTGTACACTGACCACTGATAACTTGTCTTTCCAGCCGGATTCAGACAACGTCATCCCCATCCTCGACCAGGACTGGTTCATCGACGACATCACCTCTCGTTTCCATGAATTCATCAAAGTCACCTTCGGCCCAGACCATTACGAGGAAAACCTGAAATTCATCAAAGAGGCTATCGGCAAGGACATCCGCAAATACCTCCTCTCTGATTTCTATAAAGACCACCTGAAAACCTACAAAAAACGCCCCATCTACTGGCTTTTCTCCAGCCCCAAGGGCAGTTTCAACGCCCTCATCTACATGCACCGCTACCGGCCGGACACAGTTTCCATCGTTCTCAACGATTATCTGCGCGAGTTCCACACCAAACTCATCGCCCGGCGTGAACACCTTGAGGCCATCAGCATCAGCACCTCCGCCTCCACCCCGGCTGAAAAAACAAAGGCCCTCAAGGAAATAGAAAAACTCAAGAAAATCATCGCCGAACTAGAAGACTACGAACGCGATATCCTCTACCCCCTCGCCACCCAGAAGATCGAAATCGACCTCGATGACGGCGTAAAAGTCAACTACCCCAAATTCGGCGAGGCATTAAAAACAGTGCCGGGTTTAAGTGAATAACAAGGTTTACAATGAAGACAATCTCTACAACAAAGATGAACCTCACTGACAAAGCTCAGCTTATGGGGGATCTTTTGGGCGTTTTTGGGAATGAGAATATTCGTGGCCACCACATCAGATTTTTTGAAGATAAAATTATCGAGTATGGTGAATCTTCATTTGAAAGCGTAACCCAAACCCCACATTACTATGCATGGCTCTGCCTGATGACTGAACACTTGTTTTGGTTGATGAGGCAATTTTGCTTTAAACAGAATGAACTTAAAAAAGGGAATCTTTCTCTCGATTACAACAATATTATTGCTACGTTTTGTGAAAAATGCAGAGAAGATAAGCTGTTTTCAGAGGAGGAACTCGCCAGGTTGTATGAAGTTATCATTAAAATCCTTGAAATAAGGCATGCCATCACCCACAAGGGCTTTCCAAACCTGCTGCCAGAGCTATTAGATACGAGTAATTCACGAAAAAAACCAAAGTTTAAGGAAAAAGGATATCCAGTTCACTTTAATGAAATCAATACAAAAAAAGCTGTTAACTGGTTTTCGGACCCCAGGAATTTTTCCGAAATAAAGAAAGAATTTGAAATTCTAACAAAGGCATTGTCAAAGGGGCAAGCTGTCAGTGTTGGCTTTTAATAATATCTTTAAAAGTTACCGGCAATAAATATGAATATCAATGAATTAAAAAAACAAGTTTCCCTTGGAGAAGACAGCCGCAGGCAATTTAAAGCGGATGTCCACAACGCCGATTCATTGGCCGCTGAAATGGCAGCCTTTGCCAATAGCGATGGCGGCACCATTTTTATCGGGGTGGCAGATGATGGTTCGTTGTCGGGATTATCCAGTAAAGATGTTGGCCGTATCAACCAGCTGATCAGCAATACGGCGAGTCAGCATATACGGAGTCCGTTGACCGTACAGACCGAGAATATCCCTGCCGATGACAACAGAATTATTATTGTTCTGACAGTCCCCAAGGGTATCGACAAGCCCTATTTTGACAGAAATGGGGTTATCTGGCTGAAGAGCGGTTCGGATAAACGGAGGGTCAATTCCAAGGAAGAACTGCGTCGTCTCTTTCAAAGCGTGGATCAATTTCATGCTGATGAGTTGCCCACCAAGGCTGATATAGACAAACTGGACAAATTGAGATTCAGGGACTTTTTGAGAGACACATATCACCAGGAGTTTCCTGAAGATCCACAAAAATTAACCCAGCTCCTGCAGAATATGAATCTGGCTGCGGATAACGGCATGCTGAACCTTGCCGGAGTATTGCTGTTTGCGGAAAAGCCGGAGTGGATCAAACCACAATTCATAGTCAAAGCGATCCGTTATCCCGGCAATGATATTCATTCGACAACATACCTGGACACCGAAGATTTTTCTGGCCCTCTGGCCAAAGTATTTGATGATTCCCTTGCCTTTGTCATGCGAAATCTTCATAAAATCCAGGCAGGGCGTGGGGTAAATGCTCCTGGTGTCCCTGAGATTCCGGAGTCTGTTTTTGAAGAACTTCTGGTGAATGCCCTGGTTCATCGTGATTACCTTATCAGCGCTCCGATCCGCTTGTTTCTCTTTGATAACCGCATTGAGATTATCAGTCCCGGCCATCTGCCAAACAATCTGACAGTGGAAAAAATCCTGGCGGGCAACTCCAATATTCGTAATCCGATTTTGGTTTCATATATCGCCAAAGGATTGTTGCCCTATAAAGGCATCGGTTCCGGGATAAGAAGAGCATTAGACGATTGGCCCAAAATTGACTTTATGGATGATCGTGAAGGATGTCTTTTCACCGTCACGGTTCACCGAACTGCGGGGAAAGGTTCGGAGAAAACCGATGTTTTCCAGGTGAAAACGGCTTCTCAGCAAGAAAGTTCGGAGAAAAGTTCGGAGAAAAGTTCGGAGAAAATATTGGAACTGCTTGCTGACACCTCAGGTATGACGATAGCGCAACTTGCACAGAAGCTCGAAATAAGCACCAGAGCAGTTGAAAAAC
>JACNJZ010000214.1 GCA_014382295.1 Candidatus Desulfobia pelagia
AACAACAGCTTCAACTAGAACGAATTTGCCCGATGGCGTCCAAATGCGCCTATTAGTCTCTAAACATTAATATTGCCAAATCGAACCTACTAACATTCTACCTATACCCTAACTTAATCCTGCTACTGTTCCTTCAAGATGTATCCTCAGGACTTATGGCCGGTTAATCTTCCATGTCAATATGAGAGCATCATCGTGAAACATCTTCACCTTTTTCATTCTTTTTTTAGGTATCAAGAAGATCTTCAAGGCAGCAATCGAGAATATCAACAAGTGTGAGATCTGCCACCAGTTTTTTCTGATCGTCTACAATTGGAATTTCCTTTATCGAAGCCTTGAGCATATTGGCAAGAACAGGTTCAATATTGTCTGAAATTTTAGCTGACACAACAGGTCTGTCAATATAGTCCATGGCTGTTTCCGCAAGAGCCATATCCATGAGGTGCAGGTTGTCTATTTCTTTGTCATTGAGATGAAAAAGAAGATGTTTTGCCAGGTTTCCCAGTGAAATCGCACCAGAAAGATGTTGATTTTCATCCACGACATAAACAAGCCGGGCGTGCCTCGATTTTTTGAAGGCCGCAACTATTTCAGCGACGCCATCGTCTGGATGCACCTGAGGTATCTGGCGACGTTCCTTGTCTGAGACAATATCATTAACAGTGGCGTGTTGTATTTTATGGTATTTGGACATGATCACCCTTCTTTTTCAATTTAAAATTTCCAGTAACAAGCCCTGAATAAGAGCGCCAAGGAGTATGTAGAAGGAAAGGACAATGGTAAACGTCAAACCGAAATAGTCTATCATTATCACCCTTTTTTAATTTCACCGGCTTTTTTCAAAGCATATCTGGCCGCCAGCGGGCCTATGATCTCAAAGATAATAGATGTGGCTGTGATGCTGGACAGGATATGGATTCCTATCATTTCGGCACCTGGGATCTGGGATAATTCTTGCTTGATAAGGAGGGCCAGGCCAATAGCCACTCCTGCCTGGGACAAGATGCCGAAGCCGAGATAGCGCCGAATATTCTCATCCATGTGGCAACATCCTGCTCCAATCCAGGTACCAGCCATTTTGCCGAAAATCCTGCCGACAATATAGATCAGACCCAGTATACCCAGGGTTGATAATATCGTGAGATTGAGATGAAGGCCGGCGAGTCCGAAAAATAGAATAAAAATAAGTCCCATAAGCTGTTGAAGGGGCGCTCTTGCCGTTTGGAGAACATGCTTTGTGCTGGTGTTGGCAAAGAATAGACCAATCACCATGCATACAAGTATGGATGAAAGATGCCAACGAGCAGATAATCCCACCCCTGTTAATATCGCCCAGAAAAGAACAATTAAACGTTCAGAATCTTTATGTGTGTGTTTGATGAGCAGGGTGAATATTGCTCCGATAACAGAGCCAAGAAGAAGGCTGCCTCCTCCTTCCATAAGAGGGAGCCACAAACTTGCAATAATACCGGCAGTATTGGCTTCTGTACCTCCTGTTAACAGCATTTTGGATACTGCCAACGCGAAACCAAAGATGATGACGGCCAGCCCGTCATCAAAACCGACTACTGCATACATTGTTCTGGTCAGAGGGCCTCGGGCTCTATATTCCTGAATAACTGCTACCGTTCCGGCTGGGGCACTGGCGGGAGCCATGGCCCCAAAGAGAAGAGAAAGAGCAGGATTGCCGGTATAGATGAAAACGGCTAGGGAAACAGCAGTAAAGGCGAGGAAGGATTCTAATAGAATAATAACTGCAATACCCTTTCCTAATCTTTTGAGAGAAGAAAAGTGAAGCTCTGATCCAATAATAAACGCAACACATCCCAGTGAAATTGTCGTGATGAATTCAAGCTGGAGGAGTTGTGCTTCAGTCAGGATGTCAAAAAAGGAATGGCCAAGCAGCAGGCCTGCCAACAGGTAGCCTATCAGGGCAGGAAGTTTCAGGCGCTGAGCCAGCCTCCCGCAGAAGAATCCACAGAGAAGAAGTATGCCAAGGGCGGTAACAGATGAAAAATGTAATTCTGCCAGCATACATTATACCTTTAAGGTCAGTTGTTCATTCTTCTGAATTATCAGGATCTTTGAGAAAATTAATCATGAACTGGATTAAAAACACCATTGAAAAGACAAAAAGAAAGACAGCAAGCCAATCCAACAATCCACTTGTGTGTCGAAGTATCCACTCTAACATTTGGTAAGCCTTTCTTCTTGATTTTTTAACAAAAGAATTAAGATTCTCTCCGATTCTTAATCAATTCCTACAATGTTTTGATAGTAAATGAAATATGTGTCTAGGGTGAAGAGACTCCCACGTCAAGCTTTTTGTATATGTTCAATACAGGGGTGAGAATGTACTGGAACATTGTTGTTGCCATACGGCAACGCGTCAATTAGTCTGGTAGGTATACAGCAATCAACTGAGAGGGTGTATGCGTACAGGCGATGTGATCATTTTTGCTTTCAGAGCTCTTAACGGCGCCAGAGTTCGAACTATCCTCATGCTTATTGCCATGTCTATCGGTGTGGCATCTGTTGTTGTCCTGACCTCTTTGGGCGAGGGTGCCCGCAGTTTTGTCATTGGCGAATTCGCATCACTGGGCAGTAACCTTCTTGTTGTTCTTCCCGGTCGATCGGAAACAACCGGCGGTCCGCCGCCTCTTCTCGGTGCCACCCCCAGGGATCTTACCCTGGAGGATGCCATGTCATTGTCGCGAAGCTACGCAGTGCGGGATATAGCACCGGTTACCATTGGTTCAGCACCTGTCTCCTGGCAGCAGCGGGAAAGGGACGTCCCTGTCCTGGGTTCCACTGCCAACCTGTATTCCATTCGCCATCTTCACATGTCAAAGGGGCGCTTTCTTTCCGGAGATCCGTTTCAGGCTTTCCCTGCTACTGTGCTGGGGGCTGATCTGGCAAAAGAACTGTTTGGCGCAGTATCGCCTGTGGGTGAATGGATACGGATCGGAGGGAGCAGATTCCGGGTGATTGGCGTGTTGGCCCCGAAAGGTGTGTCCCTCGGGATGGATATGGCTGATGTTGCAATAATCCCAGCGGCCTCAGCCCATGTCCTGTTCAATAGCACGTCACTTTTCCGAATAGTAGTTGAGGCACGGGACAGAGATTCGCTGAAATATGCTGAACAGGATATCCTGAAGATAATCCGTGAGCGGCATGATGGCGAAGATGATATTACTGTTATTACTCAGGATGCCGTTCTGGCAACTTTTGATAAAATTTTTCGGGCACTGACACTCACAGTTGCATCTATTGCCGCCATAAGCCTTGTCGTTGCAGGCATTCTTATCATGAATGTTATGCTTGTTGCTGTTTCCCAGAGGACTGCGGAAATCGGGCTTCTCAAGGCTCTTGGAGCAACCCCTTCCCAGATCCTCATCCTCTTTTTGTCGGAGGCGTTTTTCCTTTCCCTTGCAGGCGCTTTTTCCGGATTGGGGATAGGACTGCTTTGTAACTGGGTAGTGCATCAGGTCTATACGGATTTTCCTGTCAGCCTTCCGTTGTGGGCTATGCCGGCAGCATTTGGAGTTGCCATAGGAGCAGGGCTTCTTTTTTCTATAATGCCTGCCCGCAGGGCCGCACAGCTGCAGCCGGTAGTTGCCTTGTCAAGGAGAGCATAAATGCGCTTCGCTGATTTTTCCAGGCTGTCCCTGGGAGCCCTGGCTCACCACAGGCTGCGTAGTTTTCTTACCGGCTTGGGTATTGCTGTCGGCATAAGTGCGGTTATTCTCCTCACCTCCATAGGCGAAGGTGTCCAGCGTTTTGTTCTGGCAGAGTTTACCCAGTTCGGCACCAATCTGATTGGTATTGTTCCCGGCAAGACATCGACAACCGGAGTGAGCGGGGCATTGATTAGTAATGTCAGGCCGCTCAGTATAGACGATTCTGAAAGCCTGGAAACTCTTCCCAGGGTTCTGGCTTCTGTGCCGGTTATACAGGGGAATGCCCAGGTGGAATCAGAAGGGAAGCAGCGAAGGACAACAATATACGGCGTAGGGTCCTCAGCCCCTGTAGTCTGGCAGTTTAATACGGCCTCAGGGCGTTTCCTTCCCGATGATGATCCCCATGCCGCACGCTCATTTGTCGTCCTTGGAAGCAAGGTGCGAAGTGAGCTATTTGGCG
>JACNJZ010000141.1 GCA_014382295.1 Candidatus Desulfobia pelagia
CTCCGACTCTATCACCTACACTGTCAAGGGTACTCATTAACCGGATGAACCACAATTATACAAATGGAAATTAGAGATTTTCGGGGAAAAAGAGTTAGGATGTTCATCCGAAGGAATGAAAAATGACAAAAAAAAACAAGCGTACTTATTGGGTTGCCGCTCTCTCTGTGGTTGCATTATTCTCAGGGGCTCAGGCATTTGCTGGGCATCCCACTGGTCAGTCGATATCCCTTAAAGGCCCTGATGGAACAGTTGTTGCGATTGGGGGAACCACTGCTTTCAGTTTCCAGCAAACCTGTAACGGTGGCTGTCATGTGTATGAAGACATTGAGCGACACTCCTTTCATAGTCAGTTGGGTGCCAATGAGTTCATGGGGTGGGATGCCTATAAGTACGGAAACTGGAATAACATTGCTTCGGTCAATATTCCTTGGTCGCAATCACCTGGTCATATAGGCAAGTGGTGACTTCCATCTGGCCGGCAGTTTGCCCGGCTTTTTGGTAATGACACAAACCTTTTTAATCCCGCAGACGCAGGAAAATATTACTGTGACGATAATCCTACCAATGGTAGCTATGATCAAGCCACAGAAGCTATGATGACCCCTTTCGGCACCAAGACCACATCTTCTGATCCCTCTGGCTGGCCGAAAGACCTATGCGCTGACTCCAGTCTGGTTTTGGCACTGACCCAGGCACCTGTAGCATATAAAGTGTGTTCTGATGATACGAGCCAGGCCTGTGAGGTCGATTCTGATTGTAGTGGAACCTGCGATGTTTCGCTCTATGATTATGGCTCTCTGGCAGAGTTCCGAACCCAGGTTGATAATTCCATGGCTGGCCTAATGCGCGACTGTGCCGAGTGTCACGTCGGCGGTGGTGCTCAAGAATTTGTTGTTGCCGCTCCTGGGACAGATTTTCGGACTCCAGGGTCACGTATTTCCCTGCGGAATTTTGATGATTCCAGCTTGGATACTGGTAAATTCAATGCTTACAATTACTTTATTGATCAGTATGATGAAGACAATGATGGTGTGATCGGAGAGGTCCTTCCTCAGAATTACGACGAAACCGGGGTTCTCGAGGTGGATTGCTTTATGTGTCATTTGGAAGGCTATGATTGGGAAGCCAGAAAAGAGGCAATCCGTAAAGGCAAGTTCGGTGCCTCTCGTCCTGCCGGTGCTGACTTTATAATTGCCGCGCCGGATAACGTTTGTTCAGATGACACCAGTGTAACATGTGACCCCGCTAATGGGGATGCTGACTGTGTGTTAGCAGGGTATTGTCAAAATGCCACTCCCGTATCATGTACTGATGATAGTCAGTGTTGGGCTGATTTCGGTAGTGGTCCTGTATTTCTTGGGCCATGCGTAATCCCTGATCTTGGAACCTGTATAAGCAGAGAACCTATAATTGATGGAACCAATGTCACCTATGACTCATCAGTTAATGGAGATGCGCCAATAAAAGAGATTGTCAATATTCAGCTTGGGCTTAACGGTCTTTATTTCAGCGCAGAGGTTCTTGGCCGCATCAACGAAAAACCGCATAACGATAATTGTGCCTCTTGCCATTTTGCGGAATTCCAGGCGGACTGGAAAAAACGCGGTGCATCCTGGCCAAGTGATGTGGAATATGCCTCCTTAGGTGTTGACGGACGCAAAACAGAAGTTCACCGCTATGTAGGGCTTGGGTGCGTGGACTGCCATGCTCCTTTTGACGCCGGAACCATTGATGGAAACTTGATGACTGAGCGGGGCGGACCCTTGAGTCCGGGGTTCTCCCCTTGGACAGGTATAGCTGATGATACCTTAGGTCATGATGTTGCAAAAGCTGAAGTTCCTTACGGTACCTTGTGGAACGCCCTTGATAACACAATGTTTCGTTGCAGAACCTGTCACCTTGACCAGATCTATCCGGCCAAGCTTGATACAAACGGGACACCGCCGGCCAATCCAAATGCTCCTGGCGGGGCCCATGAGACCTATGGTCTCCTTCATAATTATCTTCAGGATGGCCGTGATGGTGTTGCAGATGCTAGCCACATAGATGTAATGGCATGTGATGTCTGCCATACCCGAAAATTTGGAGCTGGTGTCGATTTGCAGACCGGCCTCAACTATGGTAACGCTTCTGCCATGGTTGATGGCACCGGTGTTGATGATGAAGGTCGCTTGTTTGATCATGAGAGTATTCATGTGCAGCGTCTTATGGAAAATAACCTCGTCCGGGCCTGGCAGGGTGATTTGTTAACCATTAAACATGGTCTGGTGACTATGTTCTGGCGTGATGTTGATGAGGATTTTGCCAATCCAGTTGACATTACCAAGGTTGATATTAACGCCGATGGCCAGTCTGGCTTTATGGATCAGGTCAAATCAATTGATGTTGCTGTTGCCATGGCTACCTATGATGATCCTGCTATTCCCGGTGCTCCTGATCCGCTGCAAACCCTGACCCATGATGGAGTTATTACAGGGGCTGAAATTGATAAACAGCGAGAAGCATTAGAACAATACCTGCCAACCATTGGTATTGAACTTGATCCAAACGGGACCGGTAATCAGCAGCAGCTTAGACTTACCTTTATGGGCATGCTGTTCCGTTCCAATCATGGTACATCTCCCAAGGAGTATGCCTGGGGACACGGTGGCTGCTTGGACTGCCATCAGGACGGCGCCGGTTTTTATAACGGCACCTATCAACTGAAAGGTGATAGCTTGACTTTGAGCTGGGATAATACCGGAGACCAATACGTAGTGCCATTTACCAGGGTAAATCACGCTGATCTCGATGGTAGCGGTACTGTAGAAGAAGTTCCAGGTGACTACCAGTTTACAGATTTTGACCCGCTTCTTATGCCGAAAGGCCTCACTGGTCGCACTCTGGCTATACAGGTTGCCTCTGGCTCTACCAATACCCTGCGCGATGTCGACCGTTCAGAGTTTATGTATGAAGCAGACTCTACCGTTGCTGGTGCTCCTGGGCCTCGAACTATGGTAAGCGGTGCCGTTCTCGGGACCCGAGCTGAAATTGTCAATCACTTGAATAATGTTATAGAAATAACCTTCCCTAACTTTGATTTTGATCAGCATCAGACCTTTTTAACTATTGCTAACTCATGTCTCGATTGTCATGTAGACATGATCAACTTCGAATTTGCATGGGGCGACGGATCCTTTGAAAGCCAAGAGCTCTTTAACGCCGGCCAGCATGCGACTCACTTCAGACTTAAAAATAATGATGGCAGCACTGCTCTGACTTGTACTGACTGTCATGATTCAATAGACTTCTCTATCAAAACAACCATCACTGTCACAGCAGATTTAATCCGAAAAAACACAGGAACAACAGATACAGACACCTGGAATCCGCAACCAACAATGACCAATGAAGGCTGTAACCAATGGGCTATCGACAATGCTGACGGTATTCCTGGAACCGCTGATGATTATATCTGTATAGACGTTATTGATCCTGTCGAAACCGGTCGTTACACCTGCGCAACAGCTTGTCATCCTGATGTCAGTAATGTTACCCCTGGCAACCCATCAGCAGACGCTTCCAGCGCAACTGGTATTGATGTTACCGCAAGTATTGGTGCTCTTCATAGTATCAATGATAACGACACTATTACCATAAACGCACAGCGCTCCAGCTGTACAGCTGAATATGATAGTACATGTGAGTACACCTTCGACTATACAGGTTGTCCTGATGGTGCTGTAGTTGGTGGTAACGGATCCAATGTTCGTATCCTAGGACTCGCCACTGAAGGAGTAGGATCTGGAAACGATTGTACTGTAAGTGTAAATGTTCTGGATTCTAGAAGTGGTGAAATTGTTAATTCCGGTACTGTTACCGTTGCATTCGATGGCTCCATTGATCCTGAGGGTCCGCAAGCCACGCTTAGTATAGTTGGTGAAGGCAGCGGGAACTGTACAGTATCTGCTGCAGATGCTGCTGCTCTTGGTACTGCTGTTCGTGCCCGCATTTACTGGGGTAACAGGGAAAGTCAGATTGTTGAAGATGCATCTGATTTGATAGCTCCTGGAGTTACAAACGACTGTGGTGCTGATGTTAGAGTTAAGCTCTATGATGCAGACCACAACACATCTGACTATTAATGAAATACTAAAATAGCAGATACAGATTAACCTGAGACAGAGCAGGCGGGGGTACCTCCGCCTGCTCTTTTTGTTTGAAAGAGTGTTTCGAATTTTATTTTGTTTTTGAGTAAATTAGGGCCCGCAGGACATAGAAATCCGAGACCTTATCACCGGTGTTACATGCTGCCAGAGGCGAGTTTTTTACTAAATTTCTTTATGTAATAAAGAGGCTTGCTGAGTTGTCTACTCTTCACAGATTGGCTTTGAACTTCTTTTCTAGGTTCGTCAGCTGGAGTCTGCCATTTTTATTATCAATGGCTTAACTGATGTCCACTCTTTTATAGCAGGATCAAACTTTGGACCGAAAGGTTACAATAACCGACAGTATTTAAGGGGGTTGGTTTAGAGTTAAGATAATTGCAATAAAAAAAGGCCGATGGAGCGTGATGCTCCATCGGCCTTTTTGTTGTTTAAGCAGGGTGTTGGGCTTCGCAAAAGCTCAGCCCAACCTACTTTTGCTTAATTACTTTTTTTCCGGCTCCAATGCTGCGGCGCGGCCTTCCAGGAACTTCCAGCTCTTATTGACATCTTTCTGGGACATGGCCATCAGTTCGTCAGCCATTGAAGGATTGGTCAGCTTCAGCATGCGGTAACGGTTTTCGCCGAGGGCGTATTCGTCAAACGGCATGGATGGAGCCTTGCTGTCGATATGGAGAGGATTCTTGCCCTGTTCTTCCAGTTCCGGGTTATAGCGGTACAGAGGCCAGTGGCCGCACAGTACAGCTTTCTTCTGCTGCTCAAGACCTTTCGCCATGTTGATGCCATGGTTGATACAATGCGAGTAAGCAATAATCAGCGATGGTCCGTCGTAGGCTTCTGCTTCAGCAATGGCCTTGGCAACCTGCATCGGGTTTGCACCGAGGCTGACTTTGGCTACGTATACGTTGCCATAGGTGGAAAAGATCATGCCGATATCTTTCTTGGGCATTTTCTTGCCGCCGGCAGCAAACTGGGCAGTAGAGGCGCGCGGGGTAGATTTTGACATCTGGCCGCCGGTATTTGAGTAAACCTCGGTGTCGAGAATCATGACATTGACGTTTTCACCGGAAGCAAGGACGTGATCCAGTCCGCCGTAGCCAATATCATAGGCCCAGCCGTCACCGCCGAAAATCCAGACAGATTTCTTAACCAGGTAATCAGCAACGCTTGTCAGCCGTTTGCAGATGACGTTGTCGCTGTTCTCGGCAAGTTTCTCCTGCAGTTTTGCAACCCGGTCGCGCTGGGCTTCAATTTCGTCCTGGGTTTTCTGGGAGGCTTTTGTCAGATCAGTTGCCATTTTCTTGGTGATCAGCTTCTGGGCAACTGCTTCGTCGAGAAGTTCAATAGCCTGGGAACCGAGTTTGTTGACAGTCTGGCGCATACCAAGGCCGAACTCCGCATTGTCCTCAAACAGGGAGTTTGACCATGTTGGTCCACGGCCGTCTGCACGCTTGCAGTATGGTGTGGTAGGCAGGTTGCCGCTGTAAATGGAGGAACAACCGGTGGCGTTGGCAATAAACATCCTGTCGCCGAACATCTGGGTGACCAGTTTGATGTACGGAGTCTCGCCGCAACCGGCACAGGCGCCTGAGAACTCGAAGAGAGGACGTTTCAGCTGGCTGCCTTTTACTGTGGACGGGTCGATCTGAGAATTCTCCATTTCCGGAAGGTCGAGGAAGAACTTGAAGTTCTGAGACTCGACTTTCTGGATAGCTTCGGTATTTGCTGTCATTGCCAGAGCTTTCTTTTTGGCCGGGCAGATGTCGACGCAGAGAGTACAGCCACAGCAGTCCTCGGTGGAAACCTGGATAATGCATTTGCGGCCTTTGAACTCCTTGCCGACGGCGTCGATACTCTTCATGCTTTTTGGAGCTTTTTTCAGGTCAGCCGGTTTTGCCAGTTTCATGCGGATTGCAGCATGGGGGCAGATCAGAGAACAGCGGCCGCACTGGATACAGTTGGCCGGTTCCCAGACAGGAACGCTCACGGCAATGTTACGTTTCTCATATTGGGTTGTTGCTGTAGGCCAGGTACCGTCATCAGGCATCTGGGACACTTTGATGGTGTCGCCTTTGCCTTCGATCATTTTTGCGGTGACTTCCTTGACAAAGTCAGGGGCATCTGCAGGAACAGTCGGCGGCATTTCATGGCCGGAGACACTTTTAGGAGCCTTGACCTGGACAATGTTTTTCACGGCTACGTCAACGGCATCATAGTTCATCTTAACGACTTTATCGCCCTTCTTGCTGAAGGTCTTTTTGATGGCGTCCTTGATGGCTGTGATAGCTTCTTTCTGGGTAAGAATACCGGAAATCAGGAAGAAGGCAGTCTGCATGATCATGTTGATGCGTCCGCCCAGGCCGATTGCTTCGGCAAGTTTAATGGCATCAATGATATAGAATTTGATTTTCTTGTCGATAATCTGACGCTGAACGAGAGCCGGAAGGTGCTTCCATACCTGTGCCTTGCTGAAGTTTGTGGTCAGCAGGAAGGTGCCGCCTTCTTCGAGGTTGGCAAGCATGTCGTACTTGTCAAGGAAGGTGAAGTTGTGGCAGGCAATGAAGCTGGCTTTGTTGATCAGGTAAGGAGCGACAACCTTGTTCTCGCCAAAGCGCAGATGGCTGACAGTCAGGGAGCCGGATTTCTTTGAATCATACACAAAGTAACCCTGGGCACTGTTCTCGGTCTCGGTGCCGATGATTTTAATGGTGTTCTTGTTGGCACCGACAGTTCCGTCAGAACCCAGACCATAAAACAAGGCACGATAGACATCAGTGCCTTCGATATTGAAATTGCGGTCATAGTCAAGGCTGGTGAGGGCTACATCATCATTGGGACCGACACAGAAATGATTTTTAGGAGACCATGAAGCCATGTTGTCAAAAACTGCTTTGACCATGGCCGGGGTGAACTCGGCAGAACCAAGTCCGTAACGGCCGGAAAGAATCATCGGCTGAACGAGGATGTTTGAATTCTCGACAGCTTCGCCAACAGCGGCGCGAATATCAAGATAGAGAGGCTCTCCAGGGGCGCCCGGCTCTTTGCAGCGATCAAGGACAGTGATTTTCTTGACTGTTCCCGGCATGGCGTTAACCATGGCCTTGCAGTCGAATGGGCGGAACAGGCGGACGATGATCAGGCCGATTTTTTTGCCCTGGGCAGCAAGGTAATCAATAGTTGCGGCAGCAGTTTCACAGCCGGAAGCCATCATGACAACGATTTCTTCGGCATCAGGGGCTCCATGGTAATCAAAGAGGTGATACTGGCGGCCGGTGAGGGCTGCAAATTTGTCCATGGTTTCCTGAACGATGCCCGGCAGGGCGTTGTAATATTTGTTCACAGTCTCACGACCGGTGAAATAAACGTCAGGGTTCTGGGCGGTACCGCGAATGCGTGGATTGTCAGGGGTCAGGCCGCGTTTACGGTGTTCGATGATGAGATCTTCATCGATTATTGCCGCCATGTCTTCATAGGTAAGCTGTTCAATTTTCTGAATTTCATGGGAGGTCCGGAAACCGTCAAAGAAATGCATGAAGGGAATACGGGATTTCAGGGCAGCCTGGGTGGAGATGAGGGCCATATCCTGGCATTCCTGGACATTCTGGGAACAGAGCATGCCCCAGCCGGTCTGGCGGGCTGCCATGACGTCGCCATGATCACCGAAAATGGACAGTCCCTGGGAAGCGAGGGAGCGGGCGGTAATATGAAAAACAGTAGGAGTAAGCTCGCCGGCCAGTTTGAACATGTTGGGCAGCATCAGCATAAGACCCTGGGAGGCGGTAAATGTAGTACACAGGGCGCCTGTGGTCAGGGAGCCGTGAAGAGAGCCGGCAACCCCGCCCTCAGACTGCATCTGGGTGACAACAGGAACTGAGTTCCAGATGTTTTTCTGGCCCGTTGTTGCCTTGGTGTCTGATTCGGCGGCCATCGGTGTGGATGGCGTAATCGGGTAGATAGTAATGATTTCACTGGTGGCGTAGGCAACATGGGTGCACGCCTGGTTGCCGTCAATGGTGACCATTTTCCGGGACATAGTTTCTCCTCTTGATTCGTTAATAATGAATGGTGGATTTAATAAACTGTGTTTAAGTCAATGAAAGTGTGTTTGAAAACATCGATTTATAATCGAAAAAAAAGACTATTGCCACAGTTTCGTGGCTTTTGAGAAGGTTTTTTGTTGATTTTTTAATTCTTGAAGGTACATGGCATCACTCTCCCTTTACCTCTTTCTTTTTCATAATCAGTTCCGGCGGGTTGAGTAGGACTTTGGTGTCTGCTGGAATGGAGCTGGTGAGCCAGGTGTTGCCGCCGATGATGGAGCGTCCGCCGATTTCGGTATCGCCGCCGAGAATAGTTGATCCTGCGTAGACGGTGACGTCATCTTCCAGGGTTGGGTGGCGTTTGCTTTTTCGATCCAGTTTACCTGCCTCATCACGCTTGAAAGCCAGAGCGCCGAGAGTAACACCCTGGTAGAGTTTGACGCGTTTGCCAATAGTGGTTGTCTGGCCGATTACCACTCCTGTTCCATGGTCAATAAAGAATGATTCGCCTATGTGGGCACCGGGATGGATATCGATGCCGGTCTGGGAATGGGCATATTCTGTCATGATCCGTGGCAGAATCGGTACCTCGAGGTCATAGAGTAGATGGGCAATACGGTAGATTGTAATGGCCTGGATGCCGGGGTAACAGAAAATAACCTCATCGTAACTCGTTACTGCCGGGTCCCCTTCGTAGGCTGCTTTGACATCCGTTGCCAGAATATGCCGAAGATCCGTGAGCGATAGCATGAACTCGAATGCCTTCTTTTTACCCTGTTCGTCGCAATGCAGGCACGACTGGTTGTAACGGATGCATTCATGTCTGATGCTGTAGGTGATTTCAGCCGCCAGCTTGTCATACAGCTTGGAGACAGCAACGCCAAGCTGGTAGGAAAAGCTGACCTGGTCCATTCCGTGACCATTGAAGTACCCCGGGAAAAGGATATTCCTGCAGCATTCGATAATGTCTGCCGCCCTTTGCCGGGAGGGGAGGGGGTCCGTATTGATATGCTCAAAGCAGTTTTCATTGCTGCATGATTTGATGAGCTGGTCAACAACCTGGGGGAGGTTGATCCGGTATTTATTAGTTTCGGATCGTTCATCTTTGCAGGTTCCGTCTTTGGGGAACTCCAAGCCATATTTGATAGTCATTTTTATATCCTTGAAGGAAAAGTGCTTTATTGTGGTAGAATTATAGGGCAATGATAACCATGGGCGTATCGAAACGCAAGGTTTTGGTCAATGTTCTAGAAAAAGGTCATTGCCTGGTAGGCGGGAGTTTATGGGTGTTGGCTAGATTGCCTGGATCGAAGTCTACACTATGTTTCGCTTATCTCCCGCCTGCGCGGGAATGACTCGGGAAATAGCTAAAGATTAGTGGTAATTAGAATAAGTCATGGATAAGCAACCAGCAGTTTATATACTCGCCAGTAAACGTAATGGGACTCTGTATATTGGTGTTACGGGTAATTTGGTAAAACGAATTTGGGAGCATAGGAATCATCAGGAAGCAGGGTTCTCTGAAAAATATAATGTGCACATGTTGGTTTATTTTGAAATCCATGAAGATATGATTGCTGCAATTATCAGGGAAAAACAGTTAAAGAAATGGAATCGTAATTGGAAATTGAAATTGATTGAAGAACAAAATCCACAGTGGGAAGATCTTTGGCAAACTATCATTTAATAAGTGACTCTCCTCCTCATGGTTACTATTTAATATATTTATGTGTCATTCCCGCGCAGGCGGGAATCCAGAGGCTTTGGAAAGTTTTTCTAGATTCCCGCCTGCGCGGGAATGACGTTTGGATTAAGAGCTTCTATTGAAAATCCTTTCATTCCATCTTTTGCTTGAGACTCATTGGAATCGCGTTCTGCAAGGTGATAAGCTGTCACCGGAAGATATTGCGGCAATTCAGGAGGCTGACGGCGTTATTTTGCCGCAGGGTTGCAGGGAAAGTGTCTATCGTGCTGTCTGCACTCACTGCGACCATGTCTTCCCAAACTATGATGCCCGCTTCCGATTCCCGGGTAAAACAGGTCAGGCTCAGTTGTTTCTTGAAAGAGGTGCCACTGCTCCCCGAACATGTGTTGTTGATGATACGGATCATCTGCTCCATTGCCCGGCTTCTTCTTTTGAGTATCCTTTTGTTTTTAAATCCGCCTGGGGAGGCGAAGGGAAACGGGTCTTTCTGGTCCGCAGCGAGCAGGACCTGCAGCATTGCATAGAGCTGGCACGGAATTGGGAGAAAGAGCAGAAAGGCGGTTTCCTTTTTCAGGAATATGTTCCCACCGGAGGCCGCAGCCTGAGGGTTGCTGTCATTGGATCTGCCATGTATCCGTATTGGCGGGTTCAGGGTGGTGGTGATGGCTTTTATACCAATCTGGCAAAGGGTGCGACCATTGACAGCCAGAGTTCGCCGGGTCTCATGGAAAAGGCATGCCGGAGGCTGCAGCCATTTTGCCTCGCGACAGGGATCAATCTGGCAGGGTTTGATTTTATTTTCAAGGAAGATGAGGATGATCCGGAGCCGCTCTTCCTTGAAATTAATTACGGGTTCCGCACCCACGGCCTTGGCGGCCCGGACAGATACCTGAAGCTGCTGGAGCAGGCGGTCAGGGAATGGCGAGAAAATCTCTGATTTCTTTTGCCGAGAGAAAGATCCCCGATAATTTCTGCTCCCCTCTGACCAGGGTAGGTATCATCCGTATTCCGTCCTGCCAGCTTTTCAAAGGATTGGCAACAACGTCAATCTCCTCCACCTCAATATCCGGATGTTCCTCCTGTATCTTCCTGAGCTCCCGGCCCACCAGCATACAACGAGGTCAGAGTGATGATTTGTAGGATGTTATAAGCAAAGATTTAAGATTTAAGATTTAAGATTTAAGTTGCGTAGGTTGGGCTGAAGGCGAAAGCCAAAGCCCAACAATTCTCCGTATGACGATCAATAAATTCGTTGCATCACAAATAAGAAACAATAGCTTTTATTCGTAATTCGTAATTCGTAATTCGTAATTCGTAATTGTCATTTCTCCAACATATTCTGAAGATAATGCTGTTCCGGTTGGGGCGGAATAAAGAAATCAAGATTGTTGTTCCAGCGGCTGACATAATATTTGGTCAGCAGCATGCGCATTGCGTTTTTGAGTTGAACCAGGGTGGTGCAGGTCTGGATAAAATATTCACCGCAATTGTTTTGAGTGATGATGTCAGTTCGCAGTTCCTTTGAACCTTTTACCTGATCCTTGTGGAGATTGATAATAGCAAGGGCCTGTATTGTTTTTTCATTACTGAGTATTTCTTCGGCTGAAATCCGTGAAAAACTGATGAGTGGAAAAGTGGAAAGCAGCTTGTCGGTGAGTTTCTGCAGGTCATCCAGAGTTGTCACGAAAGAGTGCTCTACCATGTGGAGCTGGGTCTTTTTCTGCAGAATGCCGTTAATTACCAGCCAGACGGCGAGCTGAACGAGATCTTTCTCCTGGTGGATGAGGATGGCTTTTTCATTTCTGATGTCTTCCCCCCCCGGACGGCCCTGGTAAACAGCATAGATGTCGCCGCCCCGCTGTTTTGAGAAGTAGAATGTTAACTCTTGCTGGCCAATGTCATATCGGGAAAGACTGTGAAGATAGGGGATTTTGCCGGGTTTGTTTTCGTAGAAACTGAAGAGCTTTTTGCCAAGAATGGAAAGGTCACGTTGGGTGATGGTATTGTCAACCTCCGCGAAGAGAGACTGCTGTTCCCGCAACCGTGTATAGGTGGCGAGGAGAAAGGCGTGAACCCGTTTGCCGGTTTCCTGCTGTTTTTTGAATTGCCAGGTGTGCAGTGTTGCCAGGCTTTTATAGTTGGCAGGAAGCAGATTCCATCGTTTCATCAGCTGCAGGGTAACCTTCATGTGCTGATCATCTTTGACGGTTTTCATTCCTTCCATGGCTTTCAGGAAGAGACACTCCCTGATAAGATTTTCTTCAGATCGGTTTTCTGTTTTCGAAATGTCCTTGCGGTAGAAGTCAACAATTTTTCGAGCCAGAAGCAGATAAGGATCTACAGCAGCCGGAGAAAGGTTTTTTTCTTCTTTACTTAAGTACTCGGGAAAGGTGACCAGGGCCTGGATTTTGTTGGAAAATAAGGGGACACTCTTGGTGTTGTGCTGCATCAGAATCTCAAGATAGGCGAACTTGATAAGGGACTTGAACGGGCTGTCAAGCGCCTTATTCATCTGCCACAGGCAGGCGCCGAAGATCTCTGATTTTGGAATGTCGGCAATATAGCCGAGGTCTACAAAATTTTCGGGATTCAAATGTTTTTTATATATAAGATCTTCAACATACTTCTGATATTCTTCTTCGGTAAGGCCTGATGGGATAAGCCACCAGAGAAGCATTTTGCCGGCAACAAGGATATGGGACCGAAACAGCTCGTCCTTGAGGAGGAGTTTCAGGGCCGAACCTGCAGATTCGTCGCCCACAGCTGATTCAAAATCGTTTTTCCGTGTCTGGTCGATATCCATGAGAAAGAAATAGACTTCGATCCCATGCTCAATGGCCCATTGTTCGATCAGACGGCATTTTTCCAGGAGATGCGTGAGGCCCTCTTCCCCGATCTCCTGGCGCCTGATACTGACCCAGTAGTCACAGTCCGACTTGGCGCTCTGGGCGATTGTTCCTATGCTGCCAATGGTTTTCAGGGAGTGGATGCAAGGCGAGCTGGAGTAGGGGGTGGTGGTTTTATGATTACGGGCTGTGGAGTTTGGGAAATATCGGGAAAAAAGATCGGGATCGAAGGTCTTGTCAGGGGAAAAACGCTGGATCCCGTATGGGCATTTTGGATGATCAATAAAACCAGGAAGATCAGGGTAATTACAATGAAGCAGGTAGGGAATAACCCTGAAAAGGATGGTCGCGGTCTCAGGCTGAAACCTGATGGCGCGGATCTTCCTGCTCCTGTTGTAAAGCTGATATCGTTTTATTTTTTCATTCATTGAAAAAAAGAAAGTTTTAAGTGTGAAGATTTAAGTTTTAAGTTGAAGGATGTAACGTATAGATTCGTAATTGCGTTAGGCCGTCACTTTCCAACCTTACTCCTGTCAATTATCAACTGTCAATTATCAATTATCAACTGCTTTCAAAACTGCTTCAGCCAGTTTTACTGCCTGAATGGTTTTGCCGACATCATGGACCCTCAGGATAGAAACACCGCTCTGGACGCACAGGGCTGAAAGAACGGAGGTTGCATCGTCTCTGGATGTCGGGTCCTTGATGTCGAGAAGGGAGCCGATAAATGCCTTACGGGAATGGCCGACGAGTATGGGACAGCCCAGTTGTGAAAATTGGGAGAGGTTTTTAAGAATGGTAAGGTTGTGGCCGATTGTTTTTCCAAAGCCGATACCGGGATCGACGATAATTTTATTTCTGGAAAGGCCTCTCTCTTCGGCCCAGTCTATTCGTTCGGCAAGGGCGGATCTGATTTCACCGATGACATCATCATAGGAGGGATTCACCTGCATTGTGCGCGGTGTTCCCTGCATGTGCATGATGATAACCGGAACGTCGTACTGCAGGGCAATGTCAACTATGCCGGGGTCTGATTGAAAGGCACTTATATCATTAATGATATCGGCACCTGCTTCCAGCGCCTGTCTGGCGACTTCAGCCTTGGTGGTGTCAATGGATATGGGAGTGGAAAAACGTTTTCTGATGGCAGTAATTGCAGGAATGACGCGATGTAATTCTTCTTCTGTTGCAACCTCTTCAGCAAAGGGTCTGGAGGATTCCCCGCCGATATCAAGAATGTCGGCACCGTCTTGTATCATGGTCTCGGCTTGATTCAGAAGGTCAGTCTGACTGGTCAGCCTGCCGCCGTCAGAAAAAGAATCCGGAGTGACATTGAGTATACCCATGACATGGACACGGGAGTTGAGATCAAGAGTCGTATGCGGAGTTTTTATGAGCATGTTCTTAATTGTTTGCAGTTAAAAGGCATCAGGCAACCTTGAAAAATTGACTTTTTGCTCGCTAGCGGTGTCATTGCCAAAATGAAAAGTGCTCACTGTCGGTATGCGGAGTTTATGCCCATGTGGGTACTTTTTTATTTTGTCATTCCTTGCTAGCAAACAAAAATCCTAATTTTTCATGGCACCTATCAGTATAAAAAAGAAAAGGCAAAAAGAAAACAGATGTTACCATTCTTTTTGCCTTTTGCCTTTTGCCTTTTGCTTTTTCTCTAAGCCGTTCCAGGATCTGCAGTCTTATCCTCCGACTCTGGAGGAGGCACCACCGCTGCCGCTGCTTCTTCCGGTGCAGGAACAATTTTTTCTTGAGCGGGAGATGACGGAGCTTCTGTTGTGTCAGTTGGCTCATCTCCGGAAATCTTTAATCCGTGGGAGGCCATGATTTTCTTAATATCATTAAGGTCCAAGGTTTCTTTTTCGAGAAGCTGGCCAGCGATATCTTTAAGTACTTCAAGATGTTCCGAAAGCAGATGGAAAACCTTTTTGTTGCTGTCGAGCACCATTTTTTTGACAGCCGCATCTATTTTGATGGCTGTCTCCTCGCTGAAATCACGGTGCTGTGATATTTCCCGACCGAGAAAGATCTGCTCTTCCTTTTTGCCATAGGAGATAGGGCCCATTTCTTCGCTCATACCCCATTCACAAACCATTTTTCGGGCCAGAGCCGTACCCCGTTCTATATCGTTGCCGGAGCCGGTGGTGATCTCTTGAAAAATCAGTTCTTCAGCCACACGCCCGGCGAGCAGGATACAGATAGTATTTAAAAGGAAGGATTTCGCATGGGTATACTGTTCCACCGTGGGCAATTGCTGGGTCAGGCCAAGGGCGCGGCCACGGGGAATAATTGTTACTTTATGAATAGGATCGGTGCCGGGTAGAAGCATGGCAACCAGTGCGTGGCCGGCTTCATGATAGGCAGTAATTCCCTTTTCCTTTACCGTGATGATCATGCTGCGCCTTTCGGCTCCCATCATGACCTTATCCTTAGCACGTTCAAGATCAGCCATGGTCACCTTGTCTGCATTAGTACGTGCAGCAAGAAGGGTCGCTTCGTTGACCATGTTCTCCAGGTCGGCACCAGTGAATCCAGGGGTTCCACGGGCAATAATCTTCCAGTCGACATCATCGGCAAGAGGAACTTTCTTGGCATGGACTTCGAGAATTTGCTTTCTTCCGCCCACATCGGGAACGGGAACAACAACCTGCCTGTCAAAACGGCCAGGTCTGAGAAGAGCAGGGTCGAGAACATCCGGACGGTTGGTGGCTGAAATGATGATGACACCTTCGTTGGATTCAAAGCCATCCATCTCGACCAGCAACTGGTTCAGTGTCTGTTCTCTTTCGTCGTGACCGCCGCCAAGACCGGCACCACGATGACGGCCAACCGCATCAATTTCATCAATGAAAATAATGCACGGTGCATTCTTTTTGCCCTGAGTGAACAGGTCGCGAACACGTGAAGCGCCGACGCCAACAAACATTTCGACAAAATCGGAGCCGCTGATAGAAAAGAAAGGAACCTCCGCTTCGCCGGCAATAGCCTTAGCAAGCAGGGTTTTCCCTGTGCCTGGGGCTCCGGCAAGCAGTACACCTTTTGGGATGCGGCCGCCGAGACGGGTGAACTTTTTGGGATCCTTGAGAAACTCTATAATCTCAGACAGTTCTTCTTTGGCTTCGTCAATTCCTGCGACATCAGCGAAAGTGACCTTGGAGTCTTCCGCACTCATTACCTTGTGTTTGCTGCGGCCAAAACTCATAGCCTTGCCGCCTCCACCCTGCATCTGCCTCATGAAGAAAATCCAGACGCCAATAAGCAGCAGCATGGGGAACCAGGAAACCAGGATGGTTATGTACCAGGGGGTTTCTTCCTTCTGCTTGACGCTGATATTGACTCCTGCATCCCGGAGGAAGGGGATGAGCTCGGTATCTGTTGCCGGGGCAATAACGCGGAAGGGCTGGCCTGCAATTGTTCCGGAAATTTCATCCTTCTGCATGATGACCTGGCCGACAGTTCCAGATTCGACAGCGGCAATAAAGTCACTGTAGCTCAGTTCCATTCTGCCGGTCTGCGGGGCATTGAACATATTGAAAAGCAGGATCATGGTCAGACCAATCACCAGCCACATAGACAGGTTTTTGTAAAAGTTATTCATGAAATATTAGTTTTAAGTTTTAAGTTTTAAGTTTTAAGTAATTGACGCGTTCACATTGTAACAAGTCGAAATCGAAATATGTTTGAAGATTTTTAACCATAAGAACTTCATCTGGGAAAGTCCAGTCAAGGGCAAAAGAAACTCAAGAGATTTGGGATGTTCTAATTTCTTAAAACTTAAACCTTAAATCTTAAAACTTCTTTTATTCAAAATACTCCTGAACAGATTTTACTTCCATGGGCTGTTTTTTAAGGGTGGTAATCGCCATTGTCATGAACTCGGCACCTGCTGTTGTTGTTGTGTATGGCAGGTGGTAGTTGAGTGCGGCACGCCTGATGGAATAAGAGTCTTCAGTTGTTCTTGTTCCCCTGGAGGTGTTGACAATCCACTGTATCTGTTTGTCCTGGATCTTATCCAGGATATGCGGGCGTCCCTCGGAAATTTTATTGATCTTGGTGCATGTTACGCCATTGTCATTCAGATACTGTGCGGTCCCTTTTGTGCCCATTATGGAAAAGCCAAGCTCTGTGAGTTGTTTGGCAACAGGGAGGATTGTTTTTTTGTCGTCACCCCTCATACTGAAAAGCACAGTCCCTTCACTGGGAATAGATTGTCCGGCAGCAACCTGGGATTTGGCAAAAGCGAGGCCCAGAGATTTGTCGAGGCCCATAACTTCGCCTGTGGATTTCATTTCTGGGCCGAGGAGGGTGTCGACATTGTTAAATCGATCGAAGGGGAATACCGCTTCCTTCACGGCATAATGATCTACGTGTACTTCTTCGGTAAATCCAAGCTCGCTGAGTGTTTTTCCTGCCATGACTTTTGTTGCCAGTTTGGCCAGGGGAACCCCTGTGGCTTTGCTGACGAAAGGTATGGTCCGGGAAGCTCGCGGGTTGACTTCAAGGATATAGAGGATATCATCCTTGATTGCATACTGGATATTCATCAGGCCGATGACCTTGAGTTCCAGGGCCATTGCCCGTGTTGCTTCCTTGATCTGCTCGATAGTCCCCTTGGAAAGACTGTGGGGCGGCAATACGCAGGCTGAATCGCCGGAATGGATGCCCGCTTCTTCGATATGCTGCATGATGCCACCGATAACGACTGTTTCGCCGTCGGAGATGGCATCGACGTCAACCTCTATGGCTTCCTTGAGAAACTTATCTATAAGGATAGGATGCTCTGAGGAGACATTGATGGCTGTCGTCATATATTCTTTTAGGTCCCTCTCATTATAGACGATTCGCATTGCCCGTCCGCCAAGAACGTATGAGGGCCTGACCACCACCGGGTAGCCGATTTCTTTGGCGATTTCCATGGCGTGGTCAGTGGTTCGGGCTGTACCATTGTCAGGTTGAACCAGGTTAAGTTTCTGCAGGAATTTCTGAAATCGTTCCCTGTCCTCAGCACGATCGATGGAGTCTGGAGATGTGCCGATAATGGGAACATTCATTTTGGCCAGGGGAACGGCGAGATTCAAGGGTGTCTGGCCGCCAAACTGGACAATGACCCCGTTCGGCTGCTCTTTTTCTATTATATGGAGGACATCTTCGCGGGTTAAAGGCTCAAAGTAGAGCTTGTCTGAAGTGTCATAGTCGGTGCTCACCGTTTCAGGGTTTGAATTCACCATGATGGATTCAATGCCGATTTCGCGGAGGGCGAATGACGCATGGACACAACAGTAATCAAATTCAATTCCCTGGCCGATGCGATTTGGGCCGCCGCCAAGAATCATTATCTTGCGTTTTTCTGATGGTCTTGATTCATCTTCCTCTTCGTAGGTCGAGTAGTAGTATGGCGTATATGCTTCAAATTCAGCAGCACAGGTGTCAACCAGTTTGTAAACAGGTTTTTGCCTTTCTTTTTCCCTCATTTCCAGAATGTCGTCTTCACTGGTTTTGGTGAGGTAGGCAATCTGTCGATCAGAAAATCCAAGCTGTTTCACTTTGCGCAGGAAATCCCTGTCAAGGCCTGAAAAACCAATTTTCTTTATCAGAACTTCAGTGTCGTAAATCTGCTTCAGGTTATAAAGGAACCATGGGTCGATTGCCGTGAGTTCATAAAGCTCCTCAATGCTCATTTGCCGCTGGAAGCCTTCATGAATCGCAAAAATTCTTTCTGAGTTCGGAGTTTTCAGCTTCAGCTCCAGGTCCCTCTGGTCCATGGAGGACAGCTCAAACATGGCATGGCCGCCAAAACCGAAACAGCCGATTTCAAGGGAGCGAAGTCCTTTCTGAAAAGCCTCTTTGAAGGTTCGGCCAATGGCCATGGTTTCACCAACTGATTTCATTGCTGTGGAGAGAGTGTCGTCGGCTTCCGGGAATTTCTCAAAGGTAAAGCGAGGGAATTTGACGACACAATAATCGATGGTAGGCTCAAACGCGGCGTATGTTTCTCTGGTGATGTCGTTGCGGATCTCATCGAGTGTATAGCCAACAGCGAGTTTTGCGGCAATTTTGGCAATTGGAAATCCTGTTGCTTTGGAAGCAAGGGCAGAGCTTCTCGAAACCCGGGGATTCATCTCGATTACCATGAGTTCCCCGTCTGCAGGATTCACAGCAAACTGAACATTGGAGCCACCGGTTTCAACGCCTATTTCTCTGATGATGGCAATGGACGCATCCCGCATCATCTGGTATTCGCGGTCAGTCAAAGTCTGGGCCGGAGCAACGGTGATGGAATCGCCGGTGTGGACGCCCATGGCATCCATGTTTTCTATGGAGCAGATAATAACGACATTATCGGCCTTGTCACGCATGACTTCCAGTTCGTATTCTTTCCAGCCAAGCAGACTGCGTTCAATCATAACCTCGGTGTTGAGTGAGAGGTCAAGTCCAACAGTGCAGAGTTCTTCGAGTTCATGGCTGTTATAGGCAACGCCGCCTCCTGTTCCTCCAAGGGTGAAACTGGGGCGGACAATAATCGGGAAGCCTATTTGCTCGCAGGCGGCTTTTGCCTCGTCAATAGTATGAACAATCGCACTTTCCGGAACCTTGAGGCCGATCTTGTACATGGCCTCACGGAAGGAGTCTCTGCCTTCTGCTTTTTTGATGACATCAATGTCAGCACCAAGCAGTTCTACATTATATTTGTCGAGAACGCCTAGCTCGGCAACTTTGATGGCCGTATTCAGTCCTGTCTGGCCGCCGAGGGTAGGAAGAAGAGCATCAGGACGCTCGCGGTCAATTATTTTCGCAACGAACTCGGCGGTAATCGGCTCGATGTATGTGCGATCGGCGATTTCCGGGTCGGTCATGATTGTGGCAGGGTTGGAGTTAATGAGAACAACCTCATACCCTTCTTCTTTCAGTGCTTTGACCGCCTGGGTTCCCGAATAGTCAAATTCGCAGCCTTGGCTGATGATGATTGGTCCGGAGCCGATGATAAGAATCTTTTTTATGTCAGTTCGTTTGGGCATGATAATAAGAAGTTTTAAGTAATTAAGATTTAAGGAATTAAGTGGTAAGTGAAAAGTAATCAGTAAGTTATGGGTTAACTTAACTACTTAATTACTTAACACTTAATACTAAGCTTTCAACATCTCAATAAAACGATCGAATAAATATTCGGAATCGTGGGGTCCCGGGGCGTTTTCCGGATGATGCTGTACGGAAAATGCCGGGTGTTTTTTATGTCTCATTCCTTCGAGACTGCCGTCATTGAGGTTTACGTGGGTTAGTTCGACTTCGTTTTGGTCAAGGCTGTTGAGGTCGACACAGAATCCGTGGTTTTGGGAGGTGATTTCAATCCGACCGGTGGCCAGATCTTTCACTGGCTGATTGGATCCGCGGTGTCCGAATTTCAGTTTATATGTGGAGCCGCCGTAGGCAAGGCCAAGAATCTGGTGGCCAAGGCATATTCCCATAATAGGTTTCTTACCGAGCAGCGCCTGGACAGTTTCGACAACGCCTTCTATTCCGGCAGGGTCACCGGGGCCGTTGGAGAGGAAGATACCATCAGGGTTCATTGCGAGAATTGTGTCGGCAGGCGTTGTCGCAGGGACCACCTGCACAGAACATCCCCGATCTGCAAGAAGGCGAAGCTGGTTGTATTTCAAGCCGAAATCCATGGCAACGACCTTATATTTGCCCGGCGAGGCTGTGCTGAAATTATCCCCGTCTTTCGGGCCATCCTGGGTCCAGCCGTATGGCAAGGAGCATGTAACTTCCCGGACAAGATCTCGGCCTATGAGGCCGGGAGAATTTTTTGCCTTGGCAATGAGAGATTCCGGATCGAGGTCCTCGGTAGAGACAATACCTTTTAATGCGCCGGCGACGCGGATATGGCGGGTGAGGGCACGGGTGTCAATTCCCTCAACACCGAGGATATTATATTCTTTAAGGAAATCGCCGAGGGTTCCAGTTGACTGGAAGTTGCTGGGCATGTCCTGGTATTCTTTGATGAGAAAGGCTGTTGGGTGGATAGTCTTTGATTCCATATCTCTAGGATTGACACCATAGTTGCCAATCAGGGGATAGGTCATTGTGACTATCTGTCCTTTATAGGAAGGATCAGTTAATACTTCCTGGTAACCTGACATTCCAGTGTTGAAAACAATTTCACCGGAGGTTTCACCGGAGCCGGTAAATGATATTCCCTCAAAAATGGTTCCATCTTCGAGAGCTATTAAAGCTTTCATGATAAAGTCCTTGCTCTAACAAGTTTAATGTGAGGTCTGAAATTGAAGGTTACTTTGAAAAATTGTCTTTTCGCTCAATCTCTGCGTTGTCCTCAAAATTGTATCCTCGGAATAGTGAATATATGCCTGTGGTAAAATTTTTCGTACGCCTTGATCTTGAACGAAAATCCTAATTTTTCAAAGGACCCTGAAGTGTAAAGATAGTGATAATCGTGCGAGAAAAATCAGGGTACAATACACTTTTTTAGTAAGAAAGGTCAATAAAAAACGGAGGATTCCTGGTGCTGAAAACGGCAGTAGGCTGAGGAGCAGGAGGGTGTGTTATTGAAGTAACTATTAAGAAAGTCCAGTTGTAACCTTTCTGGACTCCCGCCTCGCGGGAGTGACGTCGTATCTAAGAAATGTCATCCCCACGAAGGCGGGAGATAAGCCTATACTTCGATTCAGGGTTCTCGGGCTTTTAAAAGAGTAAAAAAGTTCTTTTAGCTGAGTTTCCTATAAAGTCACCTTGAGAAAAAAAGATGAAAACTAATCTTGACAACCTGTTCGGGATCCGTTAGATACTCACCCTCGCTCAGCGGCAATTTTATTGCAGCAACAAGCGAAAAAAACATCTTGACAGGACAAAGCAAATAGCCTATTTTGGTGGTTTGCCCCTG
>JACNJZ010000086.1 GCA_014382295.1 Candidatus Desulfobia pelagia
GGTTTTCAGTTCAACGATAGATTCGGATTTCGGATTTCGGATTTCGGATTTCGGACAGACTCAAACAAACCCAATAATATTCATCTCCGCTGACGTGAACAACGAATTATAAAAATGAATAGTTTGCATCCATCAACTTAAAACTGAACACTTTCAACTTAAAACTTTCAGAAAACCACATTTACCACAGCCATCTTTTTTTTGAAACCGACTCCTCATTCTTGCAGATTCATTTGTTGAATGTTACATTGATTTGTTTATTTCCCATCACATAAGGTATCTCCTTCGTGGCGTGGGATGACACTCGTTCTTTCGGTTCAAGAATCCTTTTTTCTCTGGACATTACCATATACCGACACAACTCCCCTCTCCGCGACGGGAAAAATAAACAAAAGTGGCTATTAAGATATCTCAGCTACAACCTTTCTGGATTCCCGCCGTCGCGGGAATGACATTTGTTAAATACAGCGTCACTCCCGCGAAGGCGGGAGTCCAGAGTTCTCAGGCTTTTCAAAAAGTAAAAAAGTTCTTTTAGCTGAGTTTCCTATAGAGTCACATAAACAAATAACACCCAGCAACTTAACACTTAAAACTTTCTTACAACCACATAACACTATGGCAAAAAAAACTTTTGAAGACTCGCTGGCCCGCCTCGAAGAAATTTCCAGAGAACTGGAAGAAGATGAGCTTGGTCTTGAATCCTCACTCAAAAGATTCGAAGAAGGGATAAAACTTGTTCAGTTCTGCAGCAAGAAACTTGATGAATCCCAGAAAAAAATCGACATCCTGCTTGAAAAAGACGGAGTCCTCACAGCCGAACCTTTTCAGTCCGATGATCTTTACACCGAAAACGATTAATGGATCTGAAAGAATATTTAAACAGTAAACGGCTTGATATCGAAAAAGCCCTTGAAGCGCTGATGTTTCCGGAAGAGGGTTTGCTTGCCCAACATATGGCATCAATGCGATACTCTCTTTTTGCCGGGGGAAAAAGGATTCGCCCTGTTCTCTGCCTTGCCACAGCAGAGGCGCTTCATGCAGACCCGACACCATATCTGCCCATTGCCTGCAGTCTTGAATGTATTCACACCTATTCACTCATTCATGACGACCTGCCAGCCATGGACAATGATGATCTTCGCCGGGGCAAGCCGACAAACCATAAAGTGTTCGGCGAAGCCGAGGCCATTCTTGCCGGAGACGGACTGCTTACGTTTGCCTTTGAACTGTTATCAGATACAAACGTATCAGGTTCCCTCAACAGCAATGACAGAATACGGATTATTCATATCATTGCAAAAGCGGTTGGCTCACAGGGCATGGTCGGCGGTCAGGCCCTGGACATCGCTTCAGAAGGAAAAGCCATTCCCTTTGAGACCCTGCAATTTCTCCACAGCTGCAAGACCGGAGCATTAATCACGGCCTCGGTCCAGGCTGGAGCTGTCATCGGTGGAGCCACCGAGAACCAGTTCAAGGCTCTCACCACCTACGGAAAAGCAATCGGCCTTGCTTTTCAGATTGTCGATGATCTCCTTGATGTAGAAGGCACTGAAGAAGAACTTGGGAAAGCAGTTGGAGCCGACGTCGCGCTTAACAAGGCCACCTACCCCGCCCTTTTCGGCTTAGACGAAACAAGAAAAAAAGCAATATATGCTGTAGATAATGCCCTTGCAGCCCTTGAAGGTTTTGATGATAACGCTGACTACCTGAGAGAGCTTGCCAAATATATCTATTATAGAAACAGGTGAACAGCCATCTACGCAAATGAGAACAATAAAATATGACTGTTGATTTCGGATTTTGGATTTTGGATTTCGGAATGTGGATATTTACTAGTTTTTCCGCAATCCGAAATCTACAATCCCAAATAAGGAGCAACCCTATGGCATCCATCAACTCTAAACTGGAAACTTTCGGATAAATATATGTCAACCCACCCCTTACTGTCCACAATTGATTCTCCAGAGGACCTGCGCAAACTTTCAGAACCTGACCTGCCCCTTCTCGCTCATGAAATACGAGAGGTGATCATTGACACTGTCTCCAAGGTCGGCGGCCATCTTGCCCCCTGCCTTGGTGTCGTTGAGCTAACCCTTGCTCTTCATTATGTCTTCAACACTCCTGCAGACAAACTGATCTGGGATGTTGGCCACCAGGCATACGCCCATAAACTGATTACCGGACGCCGCGACCAATTCCACACCCTGCGGCAATATAAAGGATTAAGCGGCTTCCCGAAAAGATCAGAAAGCCCCTATGATGCTTTTGATACAGGGCACAGCAGTACTTCAATTTCTGCCGGCCTTGGAATAGCAATTGCCAAATCATTACTGAAAGACTCCAGCAAAACAATAGCCGTTATCGGCGATGGCTCCATGACCGGGGGTATTGCCTTTGAAGCCCTGAACCAGGCCGGTCATCTCGACAAGGATCTCATCGTTATATTAAATGATAACGAGATGTCCATTTCACCCAATGTCGGCGCATTATCAAGTTTCCTGAGCCGCAAACTGACCAGCAAGACCGTTGTTCGTGCCAAGAAGGACCTTTCTCACTTCCTGAAACACCATTGGTCCGCCGTCGGTGAAAATATCAGGCATGTCCTCAAAAAGAGCGAAGAAAGCATCAAAGGGTTCTTCACCCCGGGAATGCTGTTTGAGGCCTTGAAATTTGATTATATTGGCCCGATCTCCGGTCATAATATTGAAGATCTTATCGAAACATTTGAAAATGTCCGGGATTTCAGTACCGGGCCTGTTCTTATTCATGTATTGACAAAAAAAGGAAAAGGATACGCACCGGCCGAGAGAAATCCCGGAGCCTACCATGGAGTCGGCCCCTTCGATATCGGCACAGGTCAGCCGCTGACTCCAAAATCCAGCGCCATCTCCTACACCAAGGCTTTTGGAGATACCATTATTCAAATTGCCAAAAATGACCCCAAGGTTGTCTGCATTTCCGCAGCCATGACGGCAGGTACAGGATTGATGGATTTCTCACATCGATTCCCGGATCGGTTTTTTGATGTGGGAATTGCCGAGCAGCATGCAGTCACTTTTGCCGCCGGCCAGGCAACCGAAGGAATGCATCCGGTTGTAGCCATTTATTCCACCTTCATGCAGCGTGCCCTTGATCAGGTTATTCATGATGTCTGCCTGCCTAAACTCAATGTCACTTTCGCCATTGACCGCGGCGGCATGGTTGGTGATGATGGCCCTACCCATCATGGAGTCTATGACCTGACCTTCCTGAGATTCATCCCGAACATGATCCTCATGGCTCCGAAAGATGAACGGGAACTGCAGCACATGCTCTACACAGCTATCAACACTCCTGGCCCGACAGCAATTCGCTATGCCCGCGGAAACGGCACTGGTGTAGGACTCAGCGACACCCTCCTGAAAATCCCCATTGGCAAAGGCGAGCTCCTGCGCGAGGGAAAAGACATGCTGCTGCTGCCTGTTGGCGAAAGGGTTTCCGCAGCTCTTGAAGCTGCTGAGGGTCTTCTCAAGGTGGGCGTCGATGTTGCAGTAATCAACCCAAGGTTTATTACTCCCCTGGATAGTGATTTAATCTGCGAGTGGGCTTCAAAAACAGGAAAGATTCTTACGATAGAAGACAATGCACGGAAAGGCGGCTTCGGAAGCGCCGTCCTTGAACTTCTGGCGGCAAAAGGGCTGACCATCCCCTGCCGTATCCTCGGCGTTCCCGACAGATTCCTGGAACACGGCGATCAGGACACCCTGAGACGCCTGGCACGGATAGACACACCCTCGATTATTACTGCGGCTATTGAACTGGCTGGAAAGGAAGTATAAGAAAAAGAAAAGTGCCTAAAGTATGGTTGTATCAATCAGATACACCTTAACTCTAGGCACTTTAAAATTTAGAGCACTTAAGGCACTATTTCGCGTTACGTTCGTCAAGCAGTTTGAGTACTGCGTCACTGATATCAATCTCTTCTGCGGCATACAGCAGGCCAGTCGGTGAACTGAGGCCTTTACGTGTATTTTCAAAAATAAGTGTGAAGTTCTGCTGCTTGCCGTAATCGGCAATAATTTCATGGAGATCCTTCAGGATAGGCTCCATAACCTTTTTCTCCATCTGCTTCA
>JACNJZ010000067.1 GCA_014382295.1 Candidatus Desulfobia pelagia
TTCAAGCGCATGATAATAGTTGGAGTCCTCATCGCTCGGATATACAGTCTTGGTAAATGCCTTAACGCCTGTGCCCCGGATGACCAGGGTTCGCTCCCCTGCGGGGAGCTCGAAAATGGCAATCCCTTCTCCAGTTTCTTTGGTCTGGCCACCGATGGTTACAAGAACACCCGACCAGCTTGGGATGGTAACAACAGTGAAGGTTGTCCTGACAGGGTCTTTGGCCATGGGCATATCGGGCAGGCTGACCTCCCCTTTTGACAGCACTTCGCTGCTGGAGTCCACAATCTTGGCGTGGATTTCCAAACCCTTGCCTGCCCGGATAATCTGACCATAGACAGTGGCATCCATGCCGATCTTCTCTGCAGGGTCATGCACGGTCTTTTCATCAAAGGGTCCTTCCTGCTCAAACATCTGATCAGCGATCAGCCGGTCAAATTCATCCCTCTCAAGTACCTTGGCGAACTTTCCGCAATTGACCAATTGGGTTACAAGCTTGTGGCTCGCGTAAAGCCCCAGCATCGTCAGATCCTTGTCCTTGCCGGGACCAAGCAGATCGTGCACAACGATCTTGAGCGGGGTCCCGGGCCTTGTCTTTTCGAGACCGCTAATCAGCTGGCCGGCAAGCTTTTTGACCGCACCGTGCACTGAGTTTAGCTGCGCGGGATCCTCTGTCTCCTTTATGCCATCCAGCAGGCTCGTGACCTCCCCCCCTGCACCTGGATCTTGAGTAGTGGCCTCATGGGTCGATTTATTTCCCTCCTCGGCCAGACCTGGACAGGTGCCAAGGCTCAAAACGCCGAACAGAGCCAAAATTAGAAAGACTGAAATCTTGCCTTTCATTTCAGGACCTCCTCCTCTCAACCTTAATGTTGACCTAAATGTGCCTCCTTTAACATCACCATTGCGGCTGATTCTGACAATCGCTTGGTTTCCATTCACTATTATTTCAGGGGCGCTAGAGTTGAGGAAACTGGCATCCAAGCCCCAAAGTTCCTTTAAAAAATAAGGGCTCCTCATACGAATTTGTGGGTTAAATGTATGACCACAAAATCGGTCTGGATCCAATTATATCAATAACTTAGAACATCACCTTCTTTATACTTTATCAATATCGCCTCTCTTTCGCAATCTTATTTTGCAATGCCTGGCAATCATAAATGTGTCGCAACTATCGGAAATACATTGGAATGCATCCATTTTCCATGAAATCGTGTCGGGCTTGACATTTCCGAATCGATGATATAGTATGAAACATTATGTCCGATGTTGACCCAAGGTTTATACTTTATCATTCATTGTCGGAGGTATCATGAAAGAGAGCAAGAATCCGCAAGACCGTCTAATACTATTGTTTGATCAGAAGAAGTGCTGGACTATTGAAGAATTGACGCATTCTCTCGATTACTCCTCTATCTCAATTCGAAGGTTCCTAAAGCATACCGGGTACTATAGCAGTTTTACCCACAATAGTATGTGGTATACCTTGCACTCGATCCCATCATTCAACAGGAGAGGGCTTTGGTTCTATCGAGAAATCGGCTTTTCCAGACATGGTAATCTGAAACAGACCATTTCCAATTTCGTGGCCATAAGCCCTCAAGGCCTTACGGCCAGAGAGCTTTTCGATATTCTCTTGATCCCTTGTCACCCGGTGCTGAATCAGATGTATAACAAGAATCAGCTTGCTCGTTTCAACACTCGAAGAGGCTTTGTTTATCTTTCGATTGATGATAGGAAAAGGCAACGGCAATTGCATCGGTTACAGTCACAGTTGGTGACGACGAGTGAACCTGAGACACTAACGGCCCAGGCGGCCGTTTACGTTCTCGTAGAATACATCAAGCGGCCAGAGGTCTCTGTTACTCAATTGTCTGAAGCTGTTGAAAAAGGGGGTGTAAAGGCGTCACCGGTGGCCATTACCAGGCTCTTCAAAGAACATGATTTAAAAAAAACTCCGATGTGATTGAACTTATCCATCACTACCAAAGGCAGGTATACGCGCAAAACGTACCTGCTAAGCTCTTTGACAAAACGCCGTTGCTGTCTTTCAGGCCGACGCAGGAGACTTGTCCTGTAGACGTCCAGCCCCTCCACGTTCTCAATACGAAAACAAGGACGATCAAAGCGATTGGGATTGGTGCATTTAGAGCACGTCACACCACTCTCTATTGCCCCATGCATCCTGAGCTTGGTTCATGGAAATCAACAGATCTTCCCAGGATTGTACCGCCCGATTCTAATGTGTCCTATAGTGTGATTGTTGAGATCGGAAGATTGCGCTTTCTGGAAAGCCGTCAAGTTGCCGAGATTCAGTTGATACTGCTGGAAAGGCACTGCATCGATATATCAGCCAGTGAGATTGAGCATCTCATAGACAGGTTCATTTTCTACCTTGCCGCAGTCCATCAAGAAAGCAACCAGTTGATCAAGGAGTATATCAAAATGCAGGGAGGTTATATCCTTCACATAGATGCAACATGTGAAGGAGATAGTCCCAAATTAATACTAAGCTTAGATGCGGTCTCCGGATTTGTCTTATATTCGGTAAAAGCCAAGAGTGAGAATACGGATGATCTCGTTGGATTCCTGACAGAAATCAGAGAACGTATTGGTTTCCCCCACGCCGTGGTTTCTGATATGGGCAAAGGAATCAAGAATGCTGTGAAGTCCGTGTTTGGCGATATTCTTCACTTTATCTGCCACTTCCATTTTCTCAAGGTCATTGGCTTGATGTTGTTTGAGAAGGAAAATACTACTCTACGCAATGCGTTGTCGAAAGCTGCGATCTCTGGCGACCTCAAAGCAATGAGAGCCAAGTTGGGTAAAAACTTTGATGAACTGCCCATCAACGGAATAGAGAACTTCCTGGTTGAGCCTGAGAGATTTGGCAAGACTGCCATAGCTTCGGAGATAACCACGTATTACCTCATCCTATCGATTCTCGATCACGGTGCAGAGGGTGATGGCTATGGTTTCCCTTTTGACCAGAGATACCTAAACTTCTATCAGCGGCTCAAAGATGCATATACAATGATTGAAGAAGTGACTCCTCGCTATTCTCATGATAGCCAAAATGATAGAGCTGTTTGGAAACTCTATCACACGATAAGAGGCGTTGTTGAGGATCGTTCTCTGCGGAAGACTGTAGAGCAATACCAAGCCAAACTGGAAGTGTTCTCTGACTTGCGTGAGGCCTTTGGCACAACACCACGATCCGTCAATAACGGACTGACCCAAACCAAAGAGCTGACATCGCTCAGAGAACACCAGAAGATCAAGAATGCTGTCAAGAGTTTTCTGAACACACTGCAGAAGAAGAACAAGAGAGAGAAAGATAAGAAACTAGCCGGTCTCTGCAATAGAGTGATAAACAAGATCGAAGAATACGGGGAAAGGCTCTTTCCTGACCCTTTGGTAGTGGTCCTAGAGGATGGGAAACGGACCTTTTTCATTCATCGAACCAACAACATCGTTGAGCAGTTATTCAGATGGCTAAACTACGGATTCAGGAGAATCCATGGAAATCACTCAGTCCGTCGCAACCTGGAGAACATTCCGGAACAGTTACCATTGGTTGAAAACCTAAAGAACCCCGAGTATATGAAGCTTGTCTTCGGCGGAGAAGTTAAAATGGCGGAAGCATTCTCAGGAATCGATGTGAAGATAGTCAGGGAAATGGAAAGAAACCACTACCCCAAAAAGAAGATACATTCTTCACGCAAAATCAAAAAAGCGCTTCGCTCACCAGATTTCAGAGAGCAATTGCTTTCTGCGTTTCAGGCTGTCACGGAATGAGAATGTTGGAATTCCAACCCGATTTTGTGATCATACCTAAAATCCACCCTGTTTGGAGCCTTTAAGTTATAATATCATATAGTTAGCTTGGTCCAGCCCCAAGAGAACAATAAGTTTATAAGTTAATAGAGGAATTTTGATACGGTATGAGCAGAATATGAAAAGAATACAAGAAGATCCAGACAGGGAAGATCGAATCCAAAATGAAGCAGTTGTTGACGCATATAATGAAGAAGAACAGGCAATGGGATGGTATT
>JACNJZ010000121.1 GCA_014382295.1 Candidatus Desulfobia pelagia
ACTGGTGCGCCCGGCACGATTCGAACGTGCGGCCTACGGATTAGAAGTCCGTTGCTCTATCCAGCTGAGCTACGGGCGCTTTTGACAGAATGGAATCATTTTTTAGCACGACATTCTCCAATTTGCAACTCAAAACCCTCTTAAGCAAATGGAAACATCACGCCTCATACTACGGTAAATCCAAGCCAACGCTATCGGTCTCTACCCTCCCAGAGAAGGACGGCTTTAACAGGTCTTTTTAATGTTTACAAATAAACGCATGAAGAGAGAGGCCTCGACCATCGAGGCAATGCTTCGTATATACTGTCGTCACCACCATGGTGCCGGAAAAAATCTCTGCGCCGAATGCGACCAGCTCCTTGAATATGCTTTTGCCCGTTTAAAAAACTGCCCTTTCCAGGAGGAGAAAACGACCTGCTGGAAATGTTCTGTTCACTGCTATACACCAGGAATGCGGGAAAGAATACGGGAAGTAATGCGGTATGTTGGCCCCCGCATGCTGCTGCATCGTCCTCTTATGGGCATCATGCACATACTTGATGGCTTTCGCCGACCTTCGCCCAAAAATAAATGATAATGACTGCCAGGTAACAATTATTACTGCTTGCTTTACTATTGATTGGTGCTATTCTTACCGGGCAAATCTTAAGGTAACCTTGAAAAATTGACTTTTTGCTCGCTAGCGGTGTCATTACCAAAATGAAAAGTGCTCACATACCTCAGTATGCGGAGTTTATGCCCATGTGGGTGCTTTTTAATTTTGGCATTCCTTGCTAGCAAACAAAAATCCTAATTTTTCAAGGTACCTTTACGACAACCTCTAAAATAATTTTTTGATTCAGAGCCATGTTTGGAAAAAAATCAGAAAAACTCGAACATATCCTCATCTTGGGCCTTGGCGGAATTGGTTTTTACCTGGCAAAACGTCTGCTGCATGAAGGCTATTCCATTACTGCAATTGAGTCAGACCCCAAACTGATTCACTATGCTGACGGCAATATCGATGCCCGCCTGATAAACGGCAATGCTCTCAGCATAGACTGCTGGAAAGAAGCCCAGGCAGGGCAGATGGATTACCTCATTGCCGTCACTGATAATGATGCCGTCAACATGCTGTCATCAATGATCGCCGATCGTTTTGGAATCAAACACAAAATAGCCCGGGTACGATCTCTGGATTTCGGCAATAAAGACTCCATCCTTAAAGGTGAAGATTTAAAGATAGACCTGTTTATTCACCCCGAAGAATTAGCCTCAAGAGAAATCGTCAGACTGATCCGGCGGACTGCAGGGAACGAAATAATCGATGTCGCCCTCGGCCAGATACAGGTCATGGCAACCCGTATAGCAGAGTCCTCGCCATTAGCCAACAAGACATTAATTGAAATATCCCAGGAACATAAGGAGTTCCCTTTCCGTGTCGTGGCTATTGCCCGGGGAATCACAACAATTATCCCTGGTGGCAAGAACAAAATTCTCCCCCAGGATCAGGTCCTCATCATGGCGGCAAAAGAAAATATGCCTCGCCTGATGGCTATGACCGGGGTTAAAGAACAGCGCCGTCATCGCGTCATGATTCTGGGTGGGGGCCTGGTTGGAAGCCGTATTGCAGAACTTCTTGGAAAAACAGTTCGGGTAAAACTGATTGAAAAAGATCCAGACCGAGCTGAAGAGCTCTCTCAAATGCTGCATGACACTGATGTTCTGCATGGAGATGGTTCAATTAAAGAAGTTCTTGAAGCTGCGGGACTGCTGGACATGGACACCTTTATTGCTGCAACCGAAAAGAATGAAGCAAATATTATGAGCTGCCTGCTTGTTAAGCACTTAATGAACAAACAGGACGGCGATACAGGAAGAAAACTGCGAAAAACAATATCTCTGGTCAACAAAGAGGATTACGTAGTCCTGGCCGCCACCAGTGGTTCAGATATTGCCTTGAACAAAAAAATCCTTGCCGGTAATGAAATTCTTACTTTTATTCGACAGAATGAATTACTTTCCGTCTCCCATATGCACGGGTTTGATGCGGAGGTAGTCGATCTGCTTGCCGGTCCAGATTCTGCCATAACCCGCAAGCCGCTTGCCAAACTGTCCTCTTTAATGACCGGCCATATGATTGTCGGAAGTGTTTTCCGTGATGGCAAATGGGAAACTGCGGTGGGAGATACCCATATTCACGAAGGCGATAGGGCTATCGTTGTCTGTACCTCTCTCCACTTAAAAGATGTTCGAAAAATGTTTATGTAACTTCTCTCTATTACTGAATATACCAGTCACGCGCCTCTCAAGAAATTATCCTCTCTGCCAGAATGAAGGATAAAATATCACCAGGGCCGAAAACATCTCCAGCCTTCCCACGAGCATATTCCAGGCCAAAAACCATTTCCCCGTATCAGAAAAAAAGGCGAAATTTTCAGAAGGCCCAATGGCTCCAAATCCCGGTCCTATATTCATCAAAGAGGAAATAATCGAGCTCATCGCGGTGACATAGTCAATATCCTCTATCATAATCAGAAAACAGCCCCCAGCCAGAATCATGAATATGTTTACAATGAAATAACATATTGAGAGATCAATCACCGCTGAATCGACAGGACGCTTATTTAACCTGATTGAGATAACAGACAGGGGCTGAAAAAATATCTTTCTAATAGTGGCATACATGTATTTGCAGATAACAGCATAATGGACAATCTTGATACCGCTTGTTGTTGAGCCTGCGCAGGCCCCGATAAAACAGACAACATAGAGAAACATCTGTGCAGACTGAGGCCATAGTTCGTAGTCAGCGGTAGAGTATCCTGTTGTTGTGAGAAGGGACATAACCTGAAATGTCCCGTACCGTATGGAGTCCATGAGGGTTAAATAGGTATTATCTTTCCACAGGATCAACGACACTATTCCACAAAAGAAAAGCAGAAATGATATATACCATCGAAATTCCGTATTTATTTTTACAGACTTCCACTCTCCCTTCATCATCTGGAAAAAAAGGATGAAGGTTACCCCGCCCAGAAACATGAAAATGATAGTTACCCAGTCAAAATATGCACTTCCATAATGGCCGATACTTGCATTTTTAGGCGAATAGCCAGAGGTAGATACTGTTCCGAAGGCGTGGCATAAAGAATCGAAAAATGACATCCCTCCAAGCCACAACAGCAGTGTATTTAAAACATTAAGCCCCAGATAAATTCCCCAAAGCCATATCATGGTATCGCGGTTTCGAGCCTTAAATTTCTCTCCGGTCAACACCTGCCCCGGACTGGATTCCGCTCGGAATATACGCAACCCTCCCATCCCCTTGGGCAGGAATATTATGGTCAACGTCAAGAAGCCCATACCGCCCAGAAGGTGCGTTTCACTTCGCCAGAACAGCAGACCGTGGGGAACCACCTCTATATCTGTAAGTATAGTTGCCCCTGTGGTTGTGTATCCTGACATCATTTCAAAAAATGCGTCAGTAAAAGAAGGAATTGAGCCGTGGAGCATATACGGAAGGCCGGAAAGGGAGGACACCAGGATCCAGCCGAAGACAGCCACAAAAATACCGTCTTTTACGTCCAATTCAAAACTTCTTCTGTTAAACCACCAGCTTGAAAACCCCAGGGTCAGTATAAGCAGAGAGGAATACAGCAGAGGAAGCAGATCTGATTCGTTATAATAGAGGGAACATGCTATCGGCAAAATCATTGAACTGCCGGTAACAATAAGTAAGATCCCAATAACATGTGCTATTGAGGATAAATGCATAGGTATCCTGGGCCCATTTCCTTTCGGAAACTGCCTTATTTTTTATCGTCTTCTTTCCAGACCGTACCCTTTATAGTATCTAGAACGGAAAAACCCTTTCGAGCCAATTCATCCCGAACTGTATCGGCACGCTTCCAGTCTTTCTGTTTTCTGGCTTCTTCGCGTTCTTTGATCAGTTTATCAATTTCCGGAGCCAGAGGGCACTCCTCAAGCTGCAGGAGATTGAGGATATCATTCACTTTTTCCAGGCTGTCCAGAATATATTTTTTCTGATCACGATCGAGTTGACTATCGCTGATAATAGGATTGACCTTCTTGATAAAATCAAAAAGGGCTCCCATGGCACGGGAGATATTCATATCATCTTCCATGGCCGCATGAAACCGTCCCTCCATCTCCGAGAGGTGCAGTGCTACCTGGGGATGCGGCAAACCAGGAGGAAGACAAAGGAGTTTTCGGGTAAAGCCGTCAAGCCTGCGGAGACTGACACGTGCTGCATCAAGTTTCTTATATGAAAAATCAATTGGCTTTCTGTAATGATTTCTGAGAAGAAAAAGTCTAATCTCCCGGGCTGTATATCCTTTATCCATTACATCACGCAGATTGAGGATGTTTTTATTGTCGTGGCTCATTTTTTTGCCGTCGACCAAAAGAAGCTCACTGTGTAACCAGAATTTCGCCAGGGGTTTGCCGGTAAGGCTCTCGGCTATGGCATTTTCATTTTCGTGGTGGGGAAAGATGAGATCACGACCACTGGTGTGAATATCCATAGTATCGCCAAGAAAATGCAGGGTCATGGCTGCACATTCGATATGCCAGCCGGGGCGCATATTTCCAAACTCAGTCTTATAAAATATCCCGCTTTTGAGCTCAGCAAGCGTAGACCGCTTCATAAGGGTAAAATCCAGGGGGCTATGCTTTTCATAGTCATCAAGATCAACGGTTTTTCCTATTTTGATCTTATCGAGATCAATCCTTGAAAGCTTACCGTATTTAGCAAATTTACTGATATCAAAATAGACAGACCCGTGCTTTTCATAAGCATAGCCTTTATGAACAAGATCATGGGCCAGCTGGACCATCTCCTCGACATGCTCTGAGGCTCGCGGATAACACGAGGCAGGTTTCACGCCCAGCGCCTGAATGTCTTCTTTATACTTATTAATATAATGGCCGGTAAATTGTGCCAGGGTCTGTCCGTTCTTTTCAGCACCGGAAATTGTGTTGTCATCAAGATCCGTAAAATTCATGAAGAATTCTACATTATAGCCTTTACTGAGCAAAAGCCTGTGGATCAGATCTGCAACAATAAATCGCCGACAGTGGCCGAGATTGGCAACCTCGTGGGCAGTTGGACCACAGGCGTAGAAAGTAACCCTGTCCTGGGAAAGTGGCTGAAATTCTTCCTTTTTACGTGACACTGAATTGAAAAAGCGAAGACCAGATTCTTTTGTTTTCTTTTGCTGCTTTGGCGTAAAAAGCTCAGTACTTAGATATTTATCACCACTATCCGGAAGGATAACAACAATAACACCTTCGTCAAGCTGCTCTGCCCTGGAAAGGGCCGCACACATGGCTGCACCCGAACTCATCCCGGCAAAAATCCCCTCTTTACGGGCCAGAAGCCTCACATGGCGAAATGCCTCTTCATCCGGAATATTTATAATGGAATAAGGCAGTGTTTTATTAAATATTCCAGGCTTATAGGACTCTTTCATGTTTTTCAGGCCCTGGATTTTATGGCCGAGAAACGGCTCCACAGCTGTTACACGTACTTCAGGATGATGTTCTGAGAAATATTTACAGAGACCCATGGCTGTTCCGGTTGTACCTAGGGTGGAGACAACGTCGGTCACAAGACCTCCTGTCTGCTCCCATATCTCTGGTCCAGTACTGTCAACATGGGCCAGCCAGTTAGCATCATTATTAAACTGATCTGTAAGGAAATATCTATCAGGGTGTTCCAGGGCCATGACATAGGCCTGCTCAATAGCACCATCAGTACTTCGTTTACCCGGGGTAAGCAAAATTTCAGCACCATACGCCTGCATTATTTTTCTGCGTTCAATACTTGCAGATTCAGGCATGACAAGTTGACAGCGATAGCCCTTGACAGCACATACCATGGCCATGCCAATTCCTGTATTACCGCTGGTGGCCTCGAGAACAATTTTATCAGGTGTAAGTTCGCCGCTTTTCTCTGCCGCTTCTATCATGGACAGGGCTATTCTGTCTTTGACAGAACCTCCCGGGTTTCCTGATTCCAGTTTGGCGTATATAGTTATATTTTTGTGGGGATTTAAGCGGTTAATGCGAACAATACGTGTATTGCCGATCAATTCGAGGATGTTGCTATATGCTTTGATGCCTGATTGCGTTTTCATGGTACTGTTATAGCCATCAAATTAACGAAACGCACGAACATTTTTCGTCTTGCCTATACCACATAATAGGATCCCTTAAAAACACATAAAAAAAGAGCCGGCATCCACTGATAGCGGATGCCGGCTCTAAAAAATTACTTCTGAAATATCAGCTCAATCAGGCTGTTTTTTCATTCTCCAGTTTTACGGAGATAGCAACCTTATAGAGAATAGTCAGAATAAATCCTCCTGTCGCCCAGATCCCGGCAGTTATGCCAAGCTCAACGGCTGTCGGATAGTACTCGGTGATATGCTCGAGTGGAGTAGGAACAAAACCACCGAGAACAAGGCCGAGCCCCTTATCAATCCAGAAAGAGGTGAAAATAAGGACACAGGCCACTGCCAGTTGTGCATCAGACTGTACTTTCCTGGAATAAAACAACAGGGCGATACCGGCAAGACCCATGACAACCGAAGCCCGCATAAACGGCACCAGGTTATTGAAAACCTCTCCTGTATGATGGTCGGCAAGACCAAAATAGAGATAATCAAGGGTATGCATATGGCCTGGGATATTACTGTAATAGCCAACGAAGACTTCACAACCAAGCAAAAAGAAGTTAACGATTGCAGCGTAACCAATAATGGTAACCAGCTTATTCTGTGCAACCCGACCAACGTCAAACTTGGTGGTCTGCTTCATAACAAGAGCAATAATCAGGAGAAGAGCAGGTCCTGCGGCAAACGCAGAAGCAAGAAAACGGGGAGCCAGTACGGCGGTCAGCCAGAAGTGACGTCCGGGAAGACCACAATACAGATACGCCGTTACCGTATGGATACTTATAGCCCATGGGATGGAGAGATAAATCAACGGTTTTACCCAATTTGAATACTTCACCCCTTTATATTCTGCATGGAGTACTGCCCAGCCGCAAATGACATTCAGAAAGAGATAGCCATTCAGAACAATCATGTCATAAAACAGCATGGAGTTCGGTGTCGGATGAAAGACAACGTTCAATGCCCGAAGCGGCTGTCCGAGATCTGCCATAATGAACAGAAGACACATGATAACAGCAGCAATAGCCATGAACTCACCGAGGATGGTGATGCGGCCGAAATCTTTATAATGATGCAGATAATAGGGCAAAACAAGCATCAAACCACCCGCTGCCACACCAACCAGGAACGTAAACTGGGAGATATAAATACCCCAGGTCACATCCCGGCTCATTCCGGTGGCACCGAGACCATAATTATACTGGACAATATAGCATATACCCCCTACTCCCATGATACCAAGGAGAAGGAACATCCATGCCCAGTATGTTCCGTTACCTTTGAGCGCTTTTTCTAACATAATGCTTCACCTTATATAATGTAGAATACCGAGGGCTTGGTGCCCAGAGTAGGTTTACGTTGAATAGTGAACCGAGTCCGCAGCACCTGAGAAACTTCAGAGTGTGGATCATTCAGATCACCAAAGACCATTGCCCCTGTACCACCGCACGCCTCTACACACAGAGGTTCTTTGCCCTGCGCTAAACGCCACGAACAAAAATTGCACTTCTCGACAACACCGCGCATCCTGGTCGGGAAAAGTTTGTTGGTTTCCTTTATAAAGGGACGTCCATCTTTCTCTCCACGAGGATCCCGCCAGTTAAAGCTTCGAGCGCCATAAGGGCAGGCTGCCATACAGAAACGGCAGCCAATACAGCGATGGAAGTCCATCATGACAATTCCATCCTTGTTCTTAAAGGTTGCCTTTGTGGGGCACGCCCTGACACAGGGAGGATTGTCACAGTGGTTACACAGGACCAGGAACTGATTGGAGTTCAGGTCGTCGTCTTTTTTATAGTGACTTTTATCGGGAAATGCATTGGCGAATCTCTCATTCCACAGCCATTTGATTTCATCTTTATTATTTCCGAAATCAGGGACATTGTGATAGGAATGGCAGGCTTTGATGGCCTTCTCGGCAAGCCCTGGACGTTCATGGAACTTTACGGTATCAATGACCATGCCATAACGCTTTCCAGTCGGTGCCTCTCCATGACCGCCGCCATGGGCTGCAGGAGCAGCATCACCATGACCACCTGCTGCCTGGACATTTTTGTTCATCAGCATATTGAGTCCGGCGGGAGCGCCAATACCGGCAACTGCGGACAGGCCTGCTATTTTCAGAAACTTTCTTCGTGTACTATCCATTAGTTTGCCTCCCCCAACGCCTTACCATATTCGGGTGTAACATGACAGTCCCAGCAGTAAGGATTTACAGAAGCATATTTGTGACATTGATCACAAAATTTCTCCTGGCTGGTATGGCAATGCATACAACCGTTCTGCAGGCTTTTCTCATACATCTTGCCGCCAGCTTCGACTTTTTCTCTTTTCCCTTCACGGATAACTTCATCTCGCCATTCGTTGAGCAGTACCATATGTTCAGCCCTGATCTCCTCAAGTGGCAAAACACAGGAAGTATATCCAACCGGTTTCTCCGGTTTCGGGTCTTCTATCTTGTTCCCGACGTTGTAATAGATGGCAAAAAGCATCAGGCCAACGAATACAATCAAGCCGGGTATGATTTTTCCTGCATCATACATTGCTTTATTCCTCCATTCCTGCAAGAGGTTCGAAACGGAGCCCCGATTCCCTCTCTTTTTCACCATCCATTATAAGAGCGTTTCCAACCAACTCAGAAACGCCGCAGACCTCGACATCCGGGGTCCAGTATTCCGTAAGACTCGACAGTGTTGCGCGATCGATGGCGCAGACACAGGAAAGCATGTTGACGCCAAACTTGTCGCGTACATGCTCCACCGCATTTGCCCTTGGCAGGCCGGAGCGCATCCTGAGTTCCATAATCTCCCCGGTGTTCAGGCCGGTACCGGAACCACAGCAGAATGTTTTTTCGCGGATAGTATTTTCCGGCATCTCATACCACTTAGGCACGACATTATCAAGAATGTACCGTGGCTCATCAATCAAACCCATTGCACGGGCAGGATTACAAGAATCATGGAAAGTTGCCTTCCGGTGCGCGTTACGCATCGGATCCAGTTTCAATTTTTTATTCTTAATCAGATCAGCTGTAAACTCGCTGATATGGACCATCTTTGTTGAAGCAGCGTTATCAAAGACTGTTCCAGTGATCGGCGACTTCGGAACCTCAAGGAAATCAGCCGGGCCGTTCATGGTATCCATATACTGATGGAGAACACGCCACATATGACCGCACTCGCCGCCAAGAATCCACTTAACACCAAGACGCTTCGCTTCCGCATACTGCTTTGCATTCAGTTTCTTCATCAATTCATTATTGGTAAACAGACCGAAGTTGCCACCTTCAGAAGCGTATGTACTCCACGTGTAATCAAGGCCTATATGATGGAAGAGAAGCAGATACCCCATGGCAGTATAAATGCCCGGCTCAGCAAACACATCAGCCGAAGGAGTAATGAAAAGGACTTCCGCTCCTTTCCTGTTAAATGTGGGGTTTACCCTGATACCAGTGATCTCTTCAATATCATCAACCAGATATTCGATATTCTCTTTAAACGTATGGGGCTGCAGTCCCATATGGTTACCGGTACGATTGGAATTTGACGCTGGCTCAAGGATCCAGTTCGTTCCGACGCCAACCAGATGCAGGAGTTCCCGCATCATCATGGTGATCTCTGCCGTATCAATTCCATATGGACAGAACACTGAACAACGGCGACACTCGGTACACTGATACGAATACATGAACCACTCTTTCAGGACGCCGACGGTCATAGTTCTGCCACCGGCCAGTTTGCCGAGCAGTTTTCCTGCAGTGGTAAAATCATTTCGATATACGGACCTGAGAAGCTCTGCTCTCAGTACCGGCATGTTTTTCGGATCTCCTGTCCCAAGAAAAAAATGACACTTGTCAGCGCAGGCTCCACAGCGGACGCATATGTCCATAAAGATCTTCAGGGAACGAAATTTATCCAGCCGCTCCTTCAGACCGTTTAATATAATTTCTTCCCATCCTTCCGGAAGCTTCCAATCCTCATCATCAGGACTCCACTCGCGGGAATTGGGAAACTTGAGATAGTCCACCATGCTCGGTTTTGCCGGATAGCAGAAATTGCCTTCCTCAAAGTGCACAGGAACGTCCATCCACTCCTCTTTGGGGATGGCGCCAGTCATAAGTGACGGCTCCCGTGCAACATTCACACGTAATTCTTCAACTTTTGGTATTGCCATCGTTTTTATTCCTTCTCAACTGGGATGCCGGCTTCCTTCATGACATCTCTAAATTCATCCTCATAAGCCGCATAAGAATGAGGCTTAATACTCGGATCGTTCCATGGGTTGATATGCCGAACAGATCTACTGTTATTGGACATATTCCGGGTCGGGCTTAAAAATACACCACCCATATGCATCAATTTGCTGAATGGGAAATAAACCAGCAAAATGCAGACAAGCAGTACATGTACGAAGAAAATTGGATGAATACCTGCTGGTAGAACCGGGGACAATGTTGCGATACCGACGGTGAGCTGTTTGATTGCTATGACATCTACCCGGAAGTAAAAACGCATCAGCACACCAGAGAGAGCGATGGCAAATATCAGGAAGAGCGGGAAATAATCAGCAGCAAGGGAAATATACTTCACATGACGGGACAATATGCGACGCAGAAAAAGAAAGGCAACAGCGGCCAGCAGGATAACATCCGTCTGATACATTGTTGGTGCGCCGATCTGAAGTATACCGTCAAAAAATTCTGTGAGTGCAACAAATGACGGGACTGGCTCGGTGAAGAGACGCAGGTGGCGAATCACAACGATAAGAAAAGAATAGTGAAACAGGATGGCAAACAACCACAACCATTTGGAAGATCCGTACACCAGTTTCGGCCCGTCATGCACTTCTGCCTTGGTATTCCGGAACAGCGACCTGAAAGCAAACACTTCCAGAAGCATTCGCCCTATGACCTCTAATTTGTTGTTGGGACAATCAAGCCTGTCCTGGTTGATCCAGTCCAGGGACTTGCCCTGTCCACAAGTGGTTGGAATCCGAAATGGTACCGGTGATTTTGCCCAATACAGAACACGATTGACAAAACCCACGATAAACACAGCGAATGCCAGATAGGGCAGCACTACCCCAAAAAGGTACTGCAACCCCGTCACCTTTCCACCAAGATAAGCAATCAGGGACACTGCCAGGATTGCAAGAAAGGGATACAGGATTCTCATTTACTGTTACCTCGCCTTAAAGTGTGAAACATTCCCACTGCAGGCCCTGTGCCTGCAGCAGGTACGACTATAACTCTCTACCCATGGAAAATCCGCTATTTCCGGAATAGAGTATTCCTTACTGGTATTACTATTTTAATGCCGGGATATCGGCTGCTGCCTGAGCCTGCTGCTCCTGCTCTTTTTTCATCATTGCCGAGGGACAGACGGCACCATTGAGTCTTCCGCTTGAAAGCTCATTAACCCTCACCTTGTAAATCTGCTCTCTGCTTGCCATGAACATATCAAAAACAGCCAACACAGCTGTATCTACCCTGACGTCGAATGCCAGCCACTCTTCATATGATTCGCGAGTTTTTATATTGCTCAGACACTCCTTACGAACAATCTTTTTCAATTGAATCACAAAGGAGACAGCATCGGAAGCAGATACCTGCTGAACAGCACGAAGCTTGATAAGCTGGCCTAGCGATGGTGTTTCCACCTCCCGGCTGCTCGTATCACAGATCACATCAAATAGCTCAGCAAGGCCTACGGAAATCTTGTGACCCATTGGGTTGGCAAACTGATCTTTCTGCTTTTGAAAAAAAAGAATCGTCTCGGGAGCAAATTTCGTAAGGAGACAATCCTTCCATTGTTTTAAAATTATTTCCCGATTCTCTACCAGCAGTTTATCTAATTGCATTTTCACAAAATTCCAATGAGTTACAGCACGAACACCTATAAAGATGAATGGCCATTCATATTACCGAGCACGATGGTTAGCACATTTAAATACAATTTTCAACGAAAAAGTATGGGTATTCCGAGGGGAAAGCCACAGAGATGAACAACCTGGACAGCCGGAAATACTTTTTTTATCCAAGCACAGAACGTATTCGTTCCATTGCCTCCTGGACATTTTCGTGGCTGTTGAACGCGCTTAAACGGATATAGCCCTGCCCGCATGTTCCAAAACCGGCACCGGGGGTGCAGACCACTCCCGCCTTGTCAAGCAGCATGTCAAAAAACTGCCAGGAGTCCTTACCGCCATCAATCCAGATGTAAGGACAATTCTCACCACCCACATATGAGTAACCGAGAGATTCTATCTCTTTTCTGATAAGGTCGGCATTCCGCATGTAATAAGCAGCCAGGGCCTGCACCTGTTTTTTCCCTTCTTCACTGTACACAGCCTCTGCAGCCCGTTGAACAGGGTAGGAGACACCATTGAATTTTGTACAGTGACGTCGGTTCCACAAGAAATGCAAATCATGCTCTTTACCTTGGGAATCATAGGCCCGGCATTCTTTCGGGACAACAGTATAGGCACACCGGGTCCCAGTAAATCCGGCATTCTTTGAAAAGCTTCTAAACTCTATTGCCACCTCTCTGGCGCCATCAATTTCATAGATTGATTTCGGCAGTGACTCATCGCGGATAAACGCTTCGTAAGCAGCATCAAAAAGAATAAGCGATTTATGCTCCCGGGCATAATCAACCCATTGCTTCAACTGATCCTTTGAAATAGTTGATCCGGTGGGATTGTTAGGGAAGCAAAGATAAATGAGATCAACCGGCTCCTTCGGCAACTCAGGGACAAAATTATTCTCGCGATTACTATCCAGATAGACAATGCCTCCATACCTTCCGTTTTCATATTTACCGGTGCGGCCTGCCATGACATTCGTATCCAGATATACAGGGTACACAGGATCAGGAATTGCCACCTTAGTCGCTGTTGAGAAGAGCTCCTGGAAATTTCCGGTGTCACACTTGGCTCCGTCACTAACAAATATTTCATCAGCGGCAATATCGGCCCCCCGGCTCTGAAAATCATTAGCAGCAATAGCCTCCCGGAGAAAACCATAGCCCTGCTCCGGGCCATACCCTCGAAAGGTTCCATCCTGGGCCATTTCATCTACAGCCTTATGAAAAGCCTCGACGCATGCCGCCGGCAGCCCTTTGGTAACATCTCCAATGCCCAGCCTGATTATGTTTCGGTCAGGATTTTTCTCCTGAAAAGACGTGACTCTTTTAGCGATATCAGAAAAAAGATACGACGCCTGGAGCTTCAGGTAATGCTCATTTATAGTAATCATCAATACACCTCTGTTATATATAAGTTGAAAGTTGCAAGTTTTAAGTTTTAAGTTAGTTGAAATTTTTACGTGCTAATATGGATAGTCAGAAATATATCTTTCCCATGAGTGATTGGAAAAAGGACTATAAATCAATGCGATTCTGCTGTCAATTGCCCAGCGAGGTGGAGTGTAACTAAGCGGAGGTATCCAGCAGAATACCTGCTTCCTGCTGGAGATTGCGGATAAGTACGGGAAGCTCTTCGATATGGATGATATTGTCTTTTATCAGGTTGCAGACATGACCGTCCGTGCAGTCATAAATATCAAGTTTATATCCTTCACCGGATTTCACCAGCCCTAAATGAATATCTATACCATGGGAGGCAAAATCACTATTTGCCTGAAGAATAAGAAACTGCAGAGCTCTTTCGGCTCCTTCAGGCAGCGTGTCATCCACGGTTTCCAGATAACCTGTCCCGGTACCATGACGATATTGCTTCCTGATAAAGTTGATTGGCAGGGTCGGCGACACCCCGGGTATTTCGCTGACCTTAAGAGGAGATTCTCCGGTGTCAATCCTTGGACGGGGGGGAAATTTATACTCGCCTGTTATTACCATGAATGCAATCCCAAAAAATCAGCGCTGCAGATGAACCCAGAGCGCGTCAAGGCACCTTAAAGCTCAACAATCATCCCTTCACGGGCAAAAAATATTTCCGTTGGCCCATACTTCCCGGCCTGGCAATAGTTCTCGGCCAACCGATCCAGCTGCTCATCAGTACGCAGGGGATCATGATGAAACAGGGCCATTGCCTTTACGCCGGCCCGATTGGCTGCAGGGCACACCTTCTCAAAATATGAATGCCCCCATCCATATTTATCTGGGATATATTCATCCTGAGTGTACTGGCTGTCCTGGACCAGCAGATCAGCCCCGGCGGTGAACTGTTCAATCACCTGGTTCTGCTCCTGAGCCACAAGTTCGCCCTCGTTTGCCATCATCTCATCATATGATGGATCATTCGGATCAGTAACAAACAGGTTGCGAAAAGGTTCGGTATCGTAGGCCGTACAGAACACCTTCCCCTGATACTCAAAGCGATAGCCGAGGCAGAGGATGGGATGATTCAAAATTTTGGTGGTAAGTTTAATCCCATCGCCCAGGTCGAGCTGTTCCTCTTTCAGGGGAATATATTCAATTTGAGCTCCAAGTTCTTCTTCTCGAACCGGAAAATAACGATAGGTAAGCTGGCCTCCGACAATTTTTTCCAGGGTATCTTCTTCATAGGAGACCGGACCATATACTTTCAGTTTGGTACCCGGAATATATATCGGCGTAAAAAAAGGAAAACCCATGATGTGGTCCCAGTGGGTGTGCGACAGAAAAATCTCCGTCCTCATCGGCCCTTTGGGTAGATCGTTGCCCATCATATAGTTCCCCAACTCCCTCAGGCCCGAACCGGCATCAATAATGATAAGGCGATCGAGATCCGAAAACCGCAGTTCTATACAGGGTGTATTGCCACCATACCTGACTGTCTGCGGGCCAGGACAGGGAATGGAACCGCGGACGCCCCAGAATCGTACGTACATAAGGTTACTCCAAAAAAATATCAGGGAAAAATGCTCTACTGTTTCGAAACGTTGAGAAATACCTGGGCTTTTTCAATTTCTTCTTCAACGGTGTGAAAAAGATCCCCCATTGTATTCCAACTCATTTCGGTAATATCAAGGGTTTGAACAACATCAGGTATTTCCTGGAAGCGATCACCGGCAGAGCCAAATTCAAAAATATTGGCAAACAGGTTTGCGGCGGCAACTGTATTGACAAGATCCTTATGCTCCTGGGTAATATCCTGAGGGTTATGATGATGAGAGAGGCATAAATTAATATTCTTGCTGAGCTGCCACTTCTCAGCAATCATTTTGCCTGTCTGGTGATGATCAAATCCGAAAATCATTTCTTCAGCCCGAAGCAGTGAGCCTCGCTGAAGATCGGCGAGCTCAATGGCATTCTTATACTCCCCGGGAAAACAGTTTGAAAACGGAATCTTGCCAATATCGTGAAGCAGTCCTGAAACAAAATACTCCTCCTGCACGGCCGCAGGAATTTTCTTTGAAGCAGCCAAAGCCTTTGCCGTTACCCCGACACAAAGCGAATGAGTCCAGAAACTGTCCATGGGAAAACACTGAGAGCCTTCCTTGCCAATCGCATCGAGAACAGCTGTGCTAATCGCAAGGTTCTTTACCGTATTCAAACCCAGCATAATAATTGCCCGGGTGAGAGTTGTAACCTGGTTTGGCAGGGAATAATAAGCAGAGTTAATCAGCTTCAGCACCTGCCCCGTGAGGACCGGATCGAGAGATATTACCCTGTTCAGGTCATTGGGGGATGTGTTCGGCTGATTGCACACCTCCATAACTTTAGTAACTGTTGTAGACAGGCTGGGCATTCTGCCGATATATTCCTGAATTTCAGACAACAGTTCTTCTTTACTCGCAGAAATCATTAAGGAACCCCGAATTCCATGATGCATTTAAAATGGTATACCAGTCAGGAGGCACGAGAATTGGCAAACTGAGCTGAAATGAACTATACACATCATAGACTTTTACAGAACAAGGGTCAAGCTGCCCGCCCACCTCTTTTTGCACTTTTCCTTTGCCTCAAACGAACTTTGGGTTAAAGAGGTGCAGAACAAAAGATTAAACACTCTAATACAGACATCAATTCATTTTAATTTTAATTCTATCCATAACATCATGACTACAGAGAACCTGCACACATCATACGCCATCGGTATCGACACCGGAGGAACTTATACAGATGCTGTCCTGCTCAGCATTGAAGAGAAAAAAGTTATTGCAACAGCAAAATCTCCCACTACGCATCACAATTTAAGTATTGGAATTTCTCTCAGCCTGAAGCAGATCTTTACAGAAAGTTCCGTTCGCCCCCATAATGTAAGCCTGGTTGCCGTATCAACCACCCTGGCAACAAATGCGGTGGTAGAAGATAAAGGAGCGAATGTCGGATTGCTGATTGCCGGACCAGCCAAACGATTTAAACTGCCTGTTGTTTCCGCCAGCTATCTGAAGGGAGGACACAACCATCTTGGAGAAGAAGCAGACCCTCTGGACATGGAAGCATTAGTAGACGCTGTTCAGAGTCTTAAAGGACATGTTGATGCTTATGCTGTATGCGCTGCCATGAGTATAATGAATCCTGCCCATGAACAGGTCATGGCAAAAGCAATCAGCCTGCTGGACCCCAAACCCGTCTTCTGCTCCCATGAAATAAGTGATCGCCCCGGCATACATGAAAGAGCGGCAACATCCGTTCTTAATGCCCGCCTCATGCCGGTGATGGAAGATTTCCTGGGCGGTATGCAGGATGCTTTAGTTGCCATGGGACTGGCAGGGAACGTCTTTATCATCCGGGGAGATGCCAGCCCCATGGCTATCACCGATACATACAAACAGGCAGCATCGACCGTTGCCAGCGGCCCAGCTGCCACTGCCTGGTTCGGGATGCACTTCTCCCCGACCCCTGATGCCCTTATCGTTGATGTCGGAGGGACGACCACTGACATAACCATAATGCGAGACTCAAAACCTGTAATGGACAGAGAGGGAAGCCTGATCGGCGAATGGCACACCCAGATAGATGCCGTCAAAATGTTTACGGTGGGGGCAGGAGGTGACAGTCATGTCGTAATCTCACGCGAAAATAACCTTCACGTCGGCCCCGGCAGAGTCCTGCCCCTGTCAATGTCAGAAAACACACCTTCCCCGGATCAATGGATAGGGAAAGGACTGCGTTCCAAATCTATCATGGCAGCCTCAGATCTGACCCTGGAAGAGACATCATCCAACCCCATTCTTGCCCACCTTGTTGCTCATGGTCCAACCACAGCTGAAGAACTGAAACAGCATTTTAATATGGCGGAAATTACCCTGACAAGCCATCTCAAAGATTTAAATCAGCTTCAGCTCATATCCGAAATCGGATTTACGCCAACAGATGCTCTTCATGTTCTTGGCCGGCTTAACGTTGGCAACTCTGATAATGCTGTAAAAGGGGCTGAGACTCTTGCAAAAATATTAGAGATTTCCACAGAAGAATTCTGCGAAAGTGTACTGAAAGCCGTAGGGCACAAAATTGAGACAGCCATTCTTGACCATATCCTTACAATTGAAACCGGCAAAACAATGACTGGATTTTTCCCGAATTACCGAAAAAGCGACCTATTAGACCTGCGCTTTTCAATACGAATCCCTATTATAGGCATCGGCGCCGTTGCTCAGCACCTCCTTCCCCAGGTTGCCGAACGGCTCGGGACAGAAGTTGTTTTTCCGGATCATTACGAGGTGGGAAATGCCTTGGGAAGTGTCTTGATGGCAATTGGGAATAATTAGAAATTACGAATTAAAACAATATTCTCAAAGTTGAGAATTATCAACTCTTGCAGTCTGAAACAATCTTGTTACGGCCGCCCTCTTTTGCTTCGTAAAGAAGGGTGTCAGCCTTTTTAACCATCTCATCAAGATTTCCATGAAGGCTTGTTGTGACGCCAATACTGAGTGTCACCGGGATAGAATATTCTTCCCCGTTATTAACAATGACAGGGGATGAAGCTATCACCTCACGCAGTCCGTCAAAAATCATATTGACTGCTTCATCCTGCATGTTGACGGCCAAAACACAGAACTCTTCCCCGCCCAGCCTGGCAACAATATCCGTTTTACGCATTCTTTTCTGAATCGACGAAGCCACATGTTTGAGAACCTCATCTCCGGCATCATGACCATAGGTGTCATTCACCTTCTTGAAGAAATCTATATCAAGCATGGCACAGACAAGAGAAACATTATCCCTTTTTGCATTGGCGTATAACCCGCCGCCGGCGTCATAAAAATATCGCCGATTGTACAGCCCGGTCAGAAAATCCTTGATCGCAGACTCCCTAATGAGCCTGATATACTCAAGATGCTCAACATGCTGGGCGATTCTGCTGTAAAATTCCTCTGTGGTTGTTGACTGTTTGATAAAAAAATCATTGGCGCCATTTTTAATAAACCGCGCCCCTATGATCTGTTCGTCTTTAGAGGACATCCCAATGACAGCCATTTCCTCACGGCTGTGCTTCTGCCGGATTTTCTGAATCAGCTGCAAACCATCCATCTGGGGCATAAAATAATCAGTAAGAACAAGCTTGACATCGGGATGCTCAGCCAGGACGGCAAGCGCCTCTTCACCACTGTTGGCGGTCAACGTCTGATAATGGTGAACCTTGAGGAGATTGACAAAAAATCGGACAAAAAACTTGGAATCGTCAACGACAAGAGTTTTAACCTGCTTATTGCGTTCCAGTTTTTTCAGGAGAGAAAGGATGTAATTGAGGCTCTGAGCGTCTTCCTTGAGCACGTAATCAACAACCTTATGAGACCAGACATGCTCCCGTACCTCTTCATCCATGAGGCCGGAAAACACGATGGCAGGGATACCGCGGTCAACAACTTCCTTTACGATCTCACCATTGACAGCATCCGGAAGATTATAATCAAGAAGTGCGGCAAAAAAATCATCTTTTTCTGTTTGCAGAAGCTGAACAGTTTCCTCCAGCGTCTGCACCCAGGTAACATCATACAAAGCTTCCTGCTGCAGCCGTTTGGAAACCAGGACACCCATCATCCTGTTATCTTCAACAACCAGTATTTTCTTCACATTTTTCCCTCTCTCCTTAAACATACCTGGAGTACAGAAATAGCTGCGGGGGTTACTCCAGAAATACGAGATGCCTGCCCGAGAGATTTCGGTCGAACCCTTAACAGCTTTTCCACAACCTCATGGGAAAGCCCTGGAAGATCCGCATAATTTATATTTTCAGGTAAGGCTATATTTTCGAGTTTCTTGAACCGTTCAACCTGCTCCTTCTGCCGTTTTATATATCCCTCATACTTCACTTGATTCTGAACTTCAAGCCTGACATAAGATTCAACCTGATTTTTCACCCCTGTTACGTCTTCCAGATCATCAAGGACCAGCTCCGGTCTTCGCAATAAATCGGCCATTGATACCATATTTTTTAAAGGGGCAAGATCACGGCTTATCAACCTGTCATTCATTGCCGCTGTCGGTTTGACCATTGTGGCATAAAGCCAGGCTGCGCCGCTGTTGATTGCATCACGCTTGCGGGTATACAGCCCATAGGTTTCCTCATCCACCAGGCCCAGAGAATATCCGATGTCACGCAACCGTATATCGGCATTATCTTCCCGGAGCAAAAGCCGATATTCGGCCCTTGAGGTAAAAAGACGATATGGCTCTTTAGTGCCGCGGGTGACCAGATCATCAATGAGAACCCCAATATAGGCCTGGGAGCGGTCAAGGATCAGGGGATCTTCCCCCCGGACAGACTTCACGGCATTAATGCCGGCCATCAGCCCCTGGGCTGCAGCTTCCTCATAGCCCGATGTCCCATTGATCTGCCCGGCCAGAAACAGTCCTTTGATACGTTTTGTTTCCAGTGACGGTTCAAGCTCCAGAGGATCCACATAATCATATTCTATGGCATACCCTGCCCTGATCACTTTAACGTTTTCCAGGCCTTTGATGCTGTGGAGCATAGCCATCTGCACATCTAACGGCAGACTGGTCGGAACACCGTTGGGATATACTTCAACGGTGTCCAGACCTTCCGGCTCGAGAAAAATCTGGTGCCTCGTCTTTTCCGGAAAACGCATGACCTTATCTTCGATAGACGGGCAATAGCGGGCACCAACTCCTTCAATAATGCCGGTATACATGGGGGAACGATCTGTTCCTCCCCTGATTATTTCATGGGTCTGCTCATTGGTGTACGTGATATAACAAGGTCTCTGGGGCAATGGCGGCTTACCCGATGAAGAAAATGAAAAGAGAGCAGGGGGATCATCTGTTTCCTGAGCCTCCAGTCCCTCATAATTGATGGTCGTTCCATCCAGGCGGGGCGTGGTTCCAGTCTTCATCCTGCCCATCTGGAAGCCAAGCTCTTTGAGATTTTCAGCAAGCTTCACCGAAGGGACATCACCCATCCTGCCGGAAGGAAAAGATTTCAGACCTACATGAATAAGCCCGTTCAGAAAAGTCCCCGTAACAATTACCACAGCCCGGCAGGAAATCTTTTCATCAAGAGAAGTAACAATACCCTCTATCCTGCCATTTTCAACGATGAGGCTATCAGCAACATCCTGCCGGATATCAAGATCTTTGACATTCTCGATCAGGGTTTTCATCCTCAGGCGATAGAGAAGGCGATCAGCCTGGGCTCGGGATGACCAGACAGCCGGCCCCTTGCTCATATTGAGCCGACGGAACTGAATGCCGGTCGCATCAATATTTTTCGCCATTTCACCGCCGAGGGCATCAATTTCCTTCACCAGGTGACCCTTGGCAAGTCCGCCAATGGCAGGGTTACAGGACATGGCTCCGATAGTATCGGCATTAATTGTTATTATTGCCGTTTTGCAGCCCATTCGGGCTGAAGCAAGGGCAGCCTCACAGCCGGCATGACCGGCTCCAATTACGACAACATCATAGTCATATGTTTGATCAGACAAAATATATAAAAGTAGGTTAAGGGTTTAAGGTTTAAGGTTCAACGTGTCATTAAGCTGGTTCTTTAAGGTACCTTGAAAAATTAGGATTTTTGTTTGATAGCAAGGAATGACAAAA
>JACNJZ010000134.1 GCA_014382295.1 Candidatus Desulfobia pelagia
AATAATGGCAACCCCCGAAAAACAAATACTTGTCTGCCAGAGCTTTCGCGTGGCAGGAGATAAAAAAGGCATCTGCCACAAACAGACAGATGGATTTCTCCAGTACCTGGAAGAGGAGATACTTGACCGCGGTCTGGACTGCCTAGTCACGGCAACCACATGTCTCAAGCAATGCGAATCTGGTCCCATTATGGTCATTCAGCCAGAGAACTGGTGGTTCAAGGGGGTTGACAGCGAAGATGCTATTGACACCATATTAGACGGCTTGGAAGACGGCGAACCGGCAGCAGATTATCTTATTTCATAACTATCAAAGGAAGGCACACATGGCAAAAATCCTTTTTTATGAAAAACCGGGGTGCATCAACAACGAAAAGCAGAAGCACATTCTTCTTGTTGCCGGCCACAGTCTGCAGTGTGTTGATATTCTAAAGTATCCATGGAATCAGGACAGGCTCCTGCCCTTTATAAATGGGAAAAAGCCTGAACAGATAATAAATAATACGGCCCCGGCTGTTAAAAAAGGAAGCCTTGATCCAGGACAATTATCATTCAGTCAGGCAATGGCGTTGATGATTGAGGACCCTCTTCTCATTAAACGACCACTTATTGAGGTTGACGGCCTTTGTATTCAGGGATTTGAAAGTAATATGCTCAAACCTTATTTGGGCAATTGGGACGGCAGCGAAGATGTCATTACCTGTCCGAACCTGCAGACCATTTCATGTGATGACAAAAAAAGAGGAGACAAATGACCTTTCAATCATACCTGGAGTACGGAGGGGGGATATGTCCGAAATGCGGATCAAAGGCCATTAAAGCGAGTGCTCCACCTGAAAAAATTACATCTGACAGCATTCAGGTTTCCATGTTTTGCGCAACCTGCGGAGCACGATGGCTGGACACCTATACACTTACCAAAGCGGAAGACCCATAATCTGCCCTGTAAGGTCATGGAAGAATATGTGAAATTTTACACACTATTACAAGGAGAAGACAATGAAAAACACATGGGAAAAAATATTCGAATACGCTTCAATGCCAGTGCATGGAACGATGTCACGAAAACTTCGGAAGGGCGTTTCTTTGCAAATTAATGAGGGCAAGGTGTATGAAGCTGCCGTTATCTTTCTTGGTGATTTTGTTCGGGTTACTGAAACGGCATCAAAAAAAGAGGCAATTAACAGCTATTATGACTGGGCGAGTATTGAGTCTATCAGAACTTACAGCCCCAGTGAGTAAGGAGTAGTCATGGGGTTAAAACCTTTGGGCATAGTAAAAGAGATTGTTGAATCTATTGGTATGGAAATTTCTTACGCATATGACGATCTGGTGTTCATGGAGCATAACGCTTTTCTTCTGCAGTTCACCGAAAAGGAGAATGAGCTCCTGATTCATATGAACAGAGACGCAGATGAAACGGAACTCAAAAACGATATTGCCAGGTTGAAAAAAGCAGCCTCAGTGCATCTTGTTACTTTTAACGATGGAACAACCTATACATTGTCCCAAGCCGACGATGATAATATTCGCATTGAATTTGCTTCATAAATACTAAAGCGGATAAAAAAGTACAAAAAGACTACATTGTTTATTTTTTCATAAAGGAGACACATTATGGCTAAGAAAGATGTTGAAGATTTACTTGTTGCCGGCGGAGAAGATAAGCACCTGCGGGCTGAATATGATGTTCCCGCTACCCGGGAGGAGTTTGTTGCCCTGGCCGCTGAAAATGGTTACCACTTTACCGTAGAAGAGCTTGATGCGGTCCTGAAGGAGGCAGGCGATGTCTTTGAAAAAAACGGTAACCCTGCCAAGCGTCAGATCTGGTGGGCGTGATGGAAATGGCTTCATTCCTTTCTAAAAGTCATTTCCGCATTGGCGGGAATGACTTTTGGACATGCTTTTTTTTACATTACTAATCCTGGAACTATAAACTACAACTGAATATACCTTCCTCTCTACTCATCCCTCCAACTGCATTGTGTTAAGAACAACCGCAGCCTGCACCCTGATAATCCGACTCCCAAAGCTACAAAATTGTCAAACCTCTTCACTTTTGTAACCTTTCTGACAAAAACACTCGTTCCCTCTTGTGGCCGATTGTGTTCCCATTTGTGGAAAAATATCTGTTAACCTGCTGATTACGCAGGATTTATTTTTTAATTTAAGTCATGGCACAGGCGTTGCTATATACAGATTCAAATACCTTAAACAACAATTCTACGGGAATGTGACTATGGAAGCATCTGCCTTAAAAGAAAGAGAAGACCAGATACATCGCACGGGAGAAAAACCGTTTGAAATCGTTTGTGACAAGGACAGCCTGGCCGGCGCAGTAAGCCAGAGGGCCTGTGTTTTTTGTGGTTCTCGAGTTGTTCTTTATCCCATTGCTGATGCTTTGCATCTGGTACATGGTCCGATTGGTTGCGCTGTGTATACCTGGGATATTCGTGGGGCTCTTTCATCCGGGCCGGAGTTGCATCGGTTGAGCTTTTCCACTGACCTGCAGGAACTTGATGTCATCTTTGGTGGTGAGAAGAAGCTGGAAAATGCTCTGAACGAACTCATTGACCGGCACCATCCCAAGGCGGCCTTTGTCTATTCCACCTGCATTGTCGGTATTATAGGCGATGATCTGGAAGCGGTGTGCCGGAGGGTGACAGCAGAAAAAAACATACCGGTGATCCCGGTGCAGTCCGAAGGATTCAAGGGCAACAAACGATCCGGCTACAAGGCTGCCTGTGACGCCATGTTCCGTCTCATTGGCACGGGAGACATATCTGATATCTCCAAACACAGTATCAACATCCTCGGAGACTTTAACCTGGCTGGCGAGATCTGGATGATCCGCGACTATTTCAAGCGCATGGGTATTGAAGTGGTTGCAAACATTACCGGTGACGGCCGTATTGGTGATATTCAAAGGTCCCACGGCGCAGCCTTGAATGTTGTGCAGTGCTCAGGCGCTACCATGGACTTGGCTAATATGATGGAAGATAAATATGGGATTCCTTCCATGCGCGTTTCCTATTTCGGCATAGAGGACATGTCGGAAGCCCTGTACGATGTTGCACGATTTTTTAAAGATCCGGAAATCATGGCCCGGGCAAGCCAGATTATCAAGGAAGAAGTAGCCAGGATTTATCCCGAGCTTCAGAAATACAAAAAGGCACTGTCTGGTAAAAAGGCAGCTATCTATGTGGGAGGATCATTCAAAGCGTTTTCATTGGTCAAAGCCTTCCGGCTCATCGGCATGGATGTAGTCATGGTCGGATCCCAGACCGGTACGGAAGAAGATTATCAGGAACTCGCTGAAATCACAGATCCGGGAACTATCATTGTTGATGATTCAAACCCTCTGGAGCTGACCTCCTTTTTGAAAGAAAAAGAGGTTGATATCTTTGTTGGTGGGGTCAAGGAACGGCCTATTGCCTATAAACTCGGTGTCGGCTTCTGTGATCACAACCACGAACGCAAGGAGGCTCTGGCGGGGTTTGAAGGCATGATTAATTTTGCAAGGGAAGTGTATTCCTCGGTAATGAGCCCGGTGTGGAAGTTTGTGCCCAGGAAAAGCTAGCTCTCACAGAGGCACAGAGGTCGCAGAGAGAAACAAACAAAAATCTGTGTTCTTTGTGTCTCTGTGAGAGATAAAAAAGGAAAATCACCATGACTAAGATGCCCAATTACATATCCACAACAAATGCCTGCAAACTTTGTAAGCCCCTGGGAGCGGCCCTGGCTTTTCGAGGCGTTGAGGGCGCTGTTTCATACCTGCATGGTTCCCAGGGATGTGCGACCTATATGCGGCGGTACATCATCAGCCATTATAACGAACCGGTTGATATCGGCTCTTCCTCTCTCAGTGAAAAACATGCCGTGTATGGCGGGGCTGCTAACCTGAAACTCGGGCTGAAAAACGATACTAATAAATACCAAACGAAAATGATAGGCATTGCCACAAAATGTTTGACTGAAACCATTGGTGATGACGTACCCATGATCCTTAAGGAATATGA
>JACNJZ010000137.1 GCA_014382295.1 Candidatus Desulfobia pelagia
GGAACTTTATCAGCAAAAAGGGCGAGGCGGATGGTTCCTTTACTGGTGTCAAATACTGCGGTGAGTGCATTCTGGTCAGACATGATAAAACCTCTCTATTGTAAATTTTATAAGTTGATACTTTGTAAAATGTGCAGTGCGAAGCAAATAAAACCTTTACCTGATTGATCGGTCTTTTTCAAGCGGATGTGAGCAGGGTCATCGTATCTATATATACGTTTTCCCTATTTTCTCCTGTTCCTGTAACGTGTGTATACGAGTTTAATAAGAACGCCTACAAATAAACCGATTGAAAAAAGATAAAAGTATTTCATCAAGAAATCCCCTGGTTATTAATAATCTGAAAATCCATACTGTTAACCATACACCTCACACCTTACACCTAATGACTTACTTATACCTGTCGAGCCGTAAGCGCTGCCTTTCATCGAATAATCTTCGGCCTGTAAGCTGAACAGCTGCTATTACGCCAAAGCCGGTACCCGCGGCAATAAGAAATAGAATAAGGATCTGGTATTTTACGGCATCCATGGGCAAACTTCCTCCCAGTATCTGACCTGTCATCATTCCGGGCAGGCTGACTATGCCGGTTGTGGCCATGCTGTTAATTATGGGAATCATGCCGGAGCGCATAGAGTCTTTGGTTATACTGCTCAATGCTACTGATCTTGTCTGGCCGAGGGCAAGGCGCTGTTCTATAACAGTCCGCTGCTGCCAGGCCGACTGGGTGAGCCTGTCTATACTGATGGCAATACCGTTCATGGTGTTGCCAAGCAGCATGCCAAGCAGCGGGATGGCATACTGAGGCGTATACCAGGGAGATGTGTTTATGATGATCTGCAGGGCAAAACAGGTAACCGTGAAAGAGGAAATACACATTGATAATGTGCCTATTCCATACATCCACCATCCTCTAAGAGGCCTCTGCTGACGAGCGCATACAGCGTGTCCGGCAACCAGAAGCATGATCGTTGCCATGATGGCAAGCCAGATAAATTCCTGGCTTGCAAACAAAAACTCCAGAACAAGACCGACAAGAAGAAGTTGTATCGTACAGCGGAAAGCAGAGACAATGAGCTGTTTGTGAATTCCCAGCTTCAGGCGCGCACTGCTGGCTGCAAGGAGAATAACAAGAAATGCGCACAGCGAAAGGTCAAGGGGGGTCAGAGGAATAACGTTCATTTTCCCTCCTGCGTCAAAAATGAAACGAGGGCTTTTCCTTCGAAGCGGAAATGCCGGGATGCCACACGTTCTGCCTGGTCAATATCGTGACTTACCCATATTGCACTGCCATGTGTGGAGCGGATATATTCTGCGATAATAGTCTCGACATGCTTGGTGTTTGTGGAATCCAGGCTGGCTGTCGGTTCGTCGAGAAGAAGAACTTTGGGACGGTTATTTAAAAGACGAATGAGCGCAAGACGCTGCCGTTCTCCGCTGGACAAACGACTTGTCTGGCTGTTCAGGATTGTTTTTTGCAACTGAAGGCTGTCCAGCCATGAAGAAAATGTTTGGTCGCTGGCTACGTTCAGGGGGAAATGATCGGCAACAACATCTTCCCACCACTGGCTTTCCGCAGGCAGAAATCCGACATTGAGCCGCCATTGTTCAGGGGGAATGGAGCCACTTTCAACATCATTTAAAAAGATATGGCCGGAATGGGGATCAAGATCTGCTATGGCCCGAAGCAGCAGAGATTTACCAATGCCGGACGGGCCAGATATGCTTATTGTTTCACCGGCATTAAGTTCAAGGTTGAGTACGGGAAAATCAAGGTACTGCAGGTTGTCAATCTTCAGCAGGGTCATTCTTTTTGGGTTTGTTTACCGCTTGTGGGCGGCTCCTCTGTGAGGGTTTGGCTCTAAATGGTTTTCTATTGCCTGTTTTCTGGTACGGCTTTTTATAGCGGGGCTTTTCCAGTTTGGGGAGTTCCGGCATCTGAAGAAGCTCCTCGTCAGGGTAAATGCACTCAAGCTTATGACCGATATATTCTTCAATGTCGGGAAGGTAGAAAGCGTCTTCCTCGCAGGCGAAACTGATGGAAACACCTTTTTCTCCAGCGCGTCCGGTGCGGCCGATACGGTGGACATAATCTTCAGGGTCATAGGGCAGGTTGAAGTTGATGACGTGGCTTATTTTGTCAACATGAATTCCACGACCCGCAACATCTGTTGCAACAAGAACCCTGATTTTTCCAGCTTTGAAATCTTCCAGGGTTTTGACTCGTTTCTGCTGGGCGACTTCACCTGACAGCATGGCGCAATTAATCTTACAGCGCTGCAGTAATTCAGTAAGTTTACGTGTCTCATCCCGACGATTGGCGAAAATGAGCACTCTGTCAATGTTCTTACGGGTAACCAGGTTATATACGAGTGCGACCTTTTCTTTGCTTGTTACCATGTAGACGATTTCGTCAACCAGATCGATGGTGACCTGTTCCGGCTCTATTTCAACAGTGATCGGATCCTTGGTCCACTGTGAGGCAAGGTGGTTTACTTCAGGTGTAAGTGTGGCGCTGAAGAGCAGGGTTTGTCGTTTCGTCTTTTGTGGCATGCTGTAGACAATATGGCGGACATCAGGAATAAAGCCCATGTCAAGCATGCGATCTGCTTCATCAATTACGAAAATTGAGATCTTACTGAGATCCACATCCTGACGTCGTTGAAAATCAAGAAGTCTTCCAGGAGTAGCCACTACCACATCAACAATATTTTCAGTAAGTCCCCGTTGCTGTTTTTCGTAATCCATGCCGCCGTATATCGCCAGTATGTTCAGGCCAGTATGTTTACCCAGTTCCATGCCATCAGAAACAATCTGCATGACAAGTTCCCGTGTCGGGGCAATTATCAGAGCCCGGGGGGTGCCTGTAGTTAATGTGGTTTCGACTGTATCGGCGAGGAGCCTGCTGAAAATGGTAAGAAGAAAAGCTGCTGTTTTCCCTGTTCCGGTCTGGGCGCGTCCTGTGGCGTCACGACCGGAAAGAGTGTGCTGCAGGACTTCAGCCTGGATAGGGGTGCAGTATTGGAAGTGGATATCAGCAAGGCCCTGCATGATAGAAGGGGGCAGTGGAAAATCGTGGAATCGAACTCTTCCCGCTTCAGGGTCAACAATATATGATGCAGGATCCCAGCTGCATTCAGGAAGCTGTCGCTCAAGGGGTCTCAAAGGTCCTGAGCTGACTTTGCCGCCTCTTGGTTTTTTAGGTGCTGCGGGTTTCTGTGGTTTTTTGACGCTCTTTTTGGGGGCGGCATCCATGAGGATGTCGAGGCCGAATATAGGGCCTTTTTTGATGTAGCCGCCGTCGGTTTTAGGTGTGCCGGGAGTTTGAGGACTTTTCTTTTTTGGCTGTTGCGGGTGTGGTTTTGTCATAAGCTATTGGGTCGGCTGCCTGCAGAGGATGATCAAAATATAATGGAAAGAAAAAAAGGACTTAAAGCTCATGTGCCTTAAGTCCTTGGTATTATTGGTAGCGGGGGCTGGATTTGAACCAACGACCTTCGGGTTATGAGCCCGACGAGCTACCGAACTGCTCCACCCCGCGTCAGATTCGGTATAAAATACAGCAGACTGGCTAAAAGTCAAGGTATATATACTTGTATATTTAAATGAAAGTGGCGTTTTTTTTAAGGAAGTTATTTCTCCGCAAACACGGGTCTATTCTTAAATAAATGTTTGCATTGCATACATTTATATGATACTCAAAATTAATTTTCAAAATTCCAATTTGTCCTGTAACGGAGAAAACGAATACTATGTATATCCGCACTAGCCTCAGCGACAATGAAGGATGTGCGGATTTTTTTTGTGAACATAATTTTGGTTAAATTATATAGGTTATAATTTGGTTATGTTCGTATTCAGTAACTTCCCAGAAACGGGAACAAGGGAGATTTAAAGAGATGGCAGAAGGTACAGTAAAATGGTTTAATTCGTCCAAAGGCTTTGGTTTTATTGCAAAAACGGTTGAAGGCCTTAACAATAAAGCAAAGGTAGTCAGCCACAGAGCCTATGGC
>JACNJZ010000215.1 GCA_014382295.1 Candidatus Desulfobia pelagia
ACGGGTACCGTAATCAGCGCAAGTATGCTATTCCCAGGCACTATTCTGGCTGGTAATCTGTTACTTTTTCCTCGTCGTGGGATATAAAAAAAGAAATGATTGGGTGTATTTTTTCATCTGTTTGTTCGAGATCGCTGTTCTGACTTTAGCCGCCTCGGGAATCTTGGGGACCGGTGGTCATTAACCAACCGGTTTTACTTGTAAAATAAAGGATTATGCATGATAGATGAAACACTCATTATCCTATTAGTGGATGATGAGAAGAAATTCCTGGATACTATATCTGACAGAATACGGCTTAAAGGTTTTGAGCCTTTGCTGGCGGCAAGCGGCAAAGAGGCCCTTGAAATTGCCCGCAAGCACAAGGTCTATGCTGCAGTGGTGGACATGAAGATGCCTGAAATGGACGGTCTGGAGACCATCACCAAGCTGAAAGAGATAGATCCCGAAATAACAACGGTGCTTCTGACCGGATTTGGAGATGAGAAGGTCAGGGAAGCCGCGAAAGCCCTCGATACGGCTTATTTTGAAAAGGATGAGATGGGAAGTTTTTGGGATTTCATCAAAGCCCCCGGAAAGAAGAAATTCAACATTCTATTAGTGGATGATGAGAAGAAATTCCTGGATACTATATCTGACAGAATACGGCTTAAAGGTTTTGAGCCTTTGCTGGCGGCAAGCGGCAAAGAGGCCCTTGAAATTGCCCGCAAGCACAAGGTCTATGCTGCAGTGGTGGACATGAAGATGCCTGAAATGGACGGTCTGGAGACCATCACCAAGCTGAAAGAGATAGATCCCGAAATAACAACGGTGCTTCTGACCGGATTTGGAGATGAGAAGGTCAGGGAAGCCGCGAAAGCCCTCGATACGGCTTATTTTGAGAAAGACAGAATGGGAGGTTTCTGGAGTTTCGTGAAGAAACTCCAAGAAAATCTTGAAGACAGTATGGCCGCTGTTGGAATGGCAAGTGGTGGAGATCTAGAAGATGCTGCTAAGATCGCAAAAAAAAAAGACTAGTGACTACATCCTTTTTCCAATCGGTACTGAAAATATGCTCGCAAAACCAAACTTCTGCTACTGAGCTGCCATAAATCGACAAAGAGAATGATCCGTCCTTCAAGTTGTCCAGTCCTGACGCATATGTGAGAGTCCCCAATGCGATCAATGATTTACAAGGACATCAATTTTTTTTTGTCGCAAAATAGCTATAGACAAGCTGGTATCGTTTTGTTAGTATAGCCTTGAACCATTGTAAATTACAACCAGGGAGAGGTAAGGCGATGCTTGAAAATGGGACCAGTTCAACTATTCAATGCGGACGTAGGATCAGTGATTGCGAGATTGGCGAAATAAAAGAGACCGTTGATTTATGCTGGCGATTAAGTCGATACGAGTTAGCGCAGACCATCGCTGAGAATTTAGGCTGGTATACGGCATCGGGCAGTCTGAAGGTAGATGCCAGTGTTAAATTGTTGGAGAAGCTACAATCTGAAGGGATTTTACGGCTTCCTGAAAAGCGGGATTTATCAAAGCCAAGTTCTAAAAGATCCATACCAATAACCCCGCGCACAGCACCTGCGGCTGAGATTGACTGTAAGCTAAAGCAATTGGAGTTTGTTGAGCTTCAGGTTGTCAGTGACCCACAGGATATAAGGCTATGGCAAGAATATATATCGCGTCACCATTATCTGGGTTACAAAAAGCCGTTTGGATATTATTTGCGGTATTTTATTGTCAGCGATCGTGGCCTATTGGGTTGTGTGTTATTTTCCGGCGCCGCCAAGAGCATCGGTGTACGAGATCGGTGGATCGGTTGGACGCAAGCCCAGCGGTTGAGCAATTTGGCCTGGGTGGTTAATAATTCAAGATTTTTAATTTTTCCCTGGGTAAAGGTAAAGAATCTTGCCAGCCATGTGTTCGGTCAAATTCACAAACAGATCCGAACCCACTTTAAGCAGCGTTGGGGGTTTTGCCCGGTTCTGTTGGAGACTTTTGTTGACCCGCAGCATTATAGCGGCAGTTGTTACAAAGCTGCCAACTGGCGTTATTTGGGTATGACAACCGGCTGCGGGCTTGTGCGTAAAGGTAAGAGCTACCGCACGAGTGCGAAGAAGATTTTTGTTAAGCCGCTGGAAAAAGAGTATCGGCAGCTGCTTTGTTGTGAAGATCTGGTTGGCAGGGCGCCGATATGAGCAAGCCCAGCCGTCGTGCAAATCGCCAGGCCATTTTAGAGCTAAGGAAGAAAAAAAAGGAGGCTGAAAAGAAGCTGCGTCAGGCCGAGCAGGGCCAGGGTGTGATATTAACGCCTGGGGCGGTTATATCCAATGGCAAAAGCCGGTTAAAGGATGTCGCGCAAGAAAGTCAAGCCCGTCAGGAGGCGGTCAGCGAGCAAGTTCGTATCTTTCGCAATCAACTGCCGATATTATTAAAGCGCCTATCGGGGATTAAAGATCCGCGAAATGCGAAGAAGACCAAGTATCAGCTGACACTTTTGATGATTTACGGCATTTTGAGTTTTGTATTTCAGATGGCTTCTCGTCGTGAGGCCAACCGTGAGATGAGCTTGCCGATGTTTAAGCAGAATTTGAAACTGCTGTTTCCCGAACTTGAAGACTTGCCCCACAATGATACGCTGATGCGCTTGTTAGAAAGAATTGATGTGGCTCAAATCGAAAACGCGCAACTGGATCTTGTAAAAAGTTTGATTCGCAAAAAGAAATTTAATCGTTATCTGATAGATGGCCGTTATCCGATTGCCGTTGATGGGACCCAAAAGTTTTCTCGCGACTATCTGTGGAGCGAAGAGTGTTTGCAACGTAATGTTGGAAAATCTGATGGGGAACAGAAACAGTACTACGTTTACGTTTTGGAAGCCAGCCTGGCGTTTTCCAATGGCATGACGATTCCGCTGATCAGTGAATTTTTAAGCTATAGCGACGGTGATACGGATACGGATAAACAGGACTGCGAACGTAAAGCGTTTAAAAGACTGGCGGCACGTTTGAAATCTGAATTTAAACGCCTGCCAATTTTGTTGTTGTTAGACGGGCTATATCCCAACGGGCCGGTGCTGGAGATCTGTGGCAACAACCACTGGGATTTTATGATTGTTTTACAAGATGGCAACCTGAGCAGTGTGTGGGAAGAATATGAGGGGCTGAAAAAGCTTTTGCCTGAAAATCGTTACCAGCAAAAGTGGGCCAACCGCAGGCAACGATTTCGCTGGGTCAACGATATTGAGTATTACTATGATCGGTTTAAAAAACAAATTGTTCATGTGGTTGTGTGTGAAGAAAGCTGGAAAGAGGTGGAGCAAGATTCTGGCGAAGTTGTCACTAAAACTTCTCGGCATGCATGGATATCCGGGCAAGCCTTGCAACCCAATATTATCCACCAACGTTGCAACCTGGCGGCGCGGCATCGTTGGAATATCGAATCAGAAATATTGGTAGTCAAACGCCATGGCTATCAGTATGAGCACTGCTTTTCATACAATTGGAATGCGATGAAAGGCTATCATTATTTAATGCGCCTTGGCTTGACGCTAAACGTGCTGGCCCAATATAGTGAATGTCTTATCCAAATAGTGCGCGAAAAGGGGGTGCGCGGGTTTATTAAATTTGTTCGCAATACCATCAGCGGGCCATGGTTGGATGCTGAATGGATCAAGCAGCGTCTGGCCGCCACTTATCAACTGCGTTTGATATAATTTGGTAAACATACCATCCCTTGAAAGTGTTAAGATAACGACCGACAGGCAGAAAAATGTCCTGTTGCGATTAAGTTATTGAAAATCAGGGTAAATTTGCGCATTAAAAAGTTTTGCCTCATAACCCTGAGCTATCTTGGCTGAAAAATTGCTCTAAAAATCAGGCCAACCGCTTCTAAATATATTCATGCGTCAGAGCTGCAGCTTTACCTTGATATTTGATTTCCAATTCCATATGCTAAAAAATAGCACAT